>NZ_JBFAKH010000009.1:0-152283 GCF_040655635.1 Streptomyces sp. NPDC050388 | reverse complement strand
ACCCGTGTCGAGCAGCGCACCGACTTCGACAAGCTGATCGTCGACGTCGAGACCAAGCAGGCCATGCGTCCGCGTGACGCCATGGCGTCGGCCGGCAAGACCCTGGTCGAGCTGTTCGGTCTGGCCCGCGAGCTGAACATCGACGCCGAGGGCATCGACATGGGTCCGTCCCCGACGGACGCCGCTCTCGCCGCCGACCTGGCGCTGCCGATCGAGGAGCTGGAGCTCACCGTCCGGTCGTACAACTGCCTCAAGCGTGAGGGCATCCACTCCGTGGGTGAGCTGGTCGCGCGCTCCGAGGCGGACCTCCTCGACATTCGCAACTTCGGTGCGAAGTCGATCGACGAGGTCAAGGCGAAGCTGGCGGGGATGGGCCTTGCGCTCAAAGACAGCCCGCCTGGATTCGACCCCACCGCTGCGGCGGACGCCTTCGGCGCGGACGACGACGCGGATGCCGGATTCGTAGAGACCGAGCAGTACTGAGGGCTCGGGCCGGACGGTCCGTTTTTCGGGTGCGGGTCCGCTGCGCTTGATCGCGCCCACGCGACGGAGTCGCATGTCGACACCGCCCCGCGCCCCTTCCGGGGCGCCCCTTCGGGGACGCCCCGGATCTCCGACGAACAACCGTTCGCTCGGATACTGACTCCGGTACCTGATACGGCCGGGGCAGACACCTAGGAGATACACCATGCCGAAGCCCGCCAAGGGTGCCCGTATGGGCGGCAGCGCCTCGCACGAGAAGCTGATGCTCGCGAACCTCGCGAAGTCGCTCTTCGAGCACGGGCGCATCACCACCACCGAGGCGAAGGCGCGCAGGCTGCGCCCGTACGCCGAGCGTCTGGTCACCAAGGCGAAGAAGGGCGACCTTCACAACCGCCGTCAGGTGCTCCAGGTGATCACGGACAAGAGCATCGTCCACACGCTCTTCACCGAGATCGGCCCGCGGTACGAGAACCGTCCCGGTGGCTACACCCGTATCACCAAGATCGGTAACCGCCGTGGCGACAACGCGCCCATGGCCGTCATCGAGCTGGTCGAGGCCCTGACGGTCGCGCAGCAGGCGACGGGCGAGGCCGAGGCCGCGACCAAGCGCGCGGTCAAGGAAGACGCCCTCAAGAAGGACGAGGCCGCCGAGGCCCCGGCCGAGGACGCCAAGGCCGACCTGACCAAGGACGAGGCCGCCGAGGCCCCGGCCGAGGACGCCAAGGACGCCTGAGGCAGCGCTGCTTCACGTTGAGCGGGTCCGCCCTTGTGGGCGGGCCCGCTTTCGCGTGCCTGAGAGGATCTGTACGTGAGTGACGAAATAGAGCCCGGACACGTCCGTGTCCGTCTCGATCTCTCCTACGACGGGACCGAGTTCTCCGGCTGGGCCAAGCAGGCCGGGGGCAGGCGGACCGTGCAGGGGGAGATCGAGGACGCCCTGCGGACCGTCACGCGGTCCGGGGAGACGACCTACGAGCTGACCGTGGCCGGCCGGACCGACGCCGGGGTGCACGCGCGCGGCCAGGTGGCCCATGTCGACCTGCCGGTCGAACTGTGGGAGGAGCACCGGGAGAAGCTGCTCAAGCGGCTCGCCGGACGGCTCCCGCGCGATGTGCGGATCTGGTCCCTCACCGAGGCCCCCGCGGGCTTCAACGCCCGGTTCTCCGCGGTCTGGCGGCGCTACGCGTACCGCGTCACCGACCACCCCGGCGGGGTGGACCCGTTGCTGCGCGGCCATGTGCTGTGGCACGACTGGCCCCTTGACGTCGACGCCATGAACGAGGCCGCCCGGCGGTTGCTGGGGGAGCACGACTTCGCCGCGTACTGCAAGCGGCGGGAGGGCGCCACGACCATCCGTACGCTCCAGGAGCTGAGCCTGCTGCGTGACGCGGACGGCGTGATCACGGCGACGGTCCGGGCCGACGCCTTCTGCCACAACATGGTGCGCTCGCTGATCGGGGCGCTGCTGTTCGTCGGCGACGGGCACCGCGAGCCCGACTGGCCGGGCAAGGTGCTGGCGGCGGGCGTACGGGACTCGGCGGTGCATGTCGTACGTCCGCACGGGCTGACCCTGGAGGAGGTCGGCTACCCGGCCGACGACCTCCTGGCCGCCCGCAACAAGGAGGCCCGCAACAAGCGGTCGCTGCCGGCGACGGTGCGGTGCTGCTGACCCGCACCGCGCCCGCCGCGCCGCTCGGCACCCTGCGCGGCACCTTGTTCAACGAGCTGCTCCTTCCTCCGCCCAGGTCGTGAGCAGGCCCGACAGGGCGGCCACGACCTCCTCGGCGTCGGGGCCGTCGCCGCGGCCGTCCGGGGCCAGCTCCAGGTGCAGGAAGGTTGCGTGGTGCTGCTGCGCCGCCCTGCCCTGGACGTTGGTGGTGCCCTCCAGGGGGCAGCGGGCCGACCAGCCCCGGCAGACCCGCAGCCCGTCCGCCTCCAGTCGGTCGGCCAGGACGGAGGCCTCGCCGGGTGCGCTCTGCGCGGCGCCGCCGGAGAGGACGGCGTCGTAGCGCTTCGCGGAGGACTCGGCGAAGCCGTGCAGCTGGATGCCGGGCACCCCGCGCTTCTGCAGTTCCACGACGATCAGGTGGAAGGCGCTGTCCTCGCGGTGGGCCACATCGGCGTCGCCGTCGCCCGCCCGGCGGTGGGCGCCGGCCAGGACCAGCGCGCCGCCGGGGTTGTCCTCCAGCAGCCGTAGGCCGAGCGCCTCGGTCTTTCGGTCGGCGACGGGATGCGGCACCTGGGCGTTCCAGCGGACGGTGGAGTCCGCGTTCAGATACAGGCGCCCCCAGCCCGTGCTCGGGCCCTTGTCCGAGGCCGCGACCTCGTCGTAGCGGCGGCCGGTCGCGGTGTCGGTGAGGCGGGTCACACGCAGGCCGATCGGGGCGAGGATCTCGTCCGCCTCGCGTGCGTCCCGGTCGAGGAGTCGTCCGATGCCGCGGGCGAGCCGGTCACGCTGGTCGGCGTCGGGGGGCGTGTAGGGGCCGTCGCGCTCGATGGCCTCCGTGTAGGTGAGGACACGGCCGCGAAGGTCCACCAGTTCCCGGGATGCCGGAACAGTTTCCTCAGATTTCCGCTCCGAGTCAGCTTGGCAACCCGTCACTGTCAGAAAAAGTAGCAACAGGGCGAGAATCGGAGAGAAACGTGACTGTCTCGTAATGGATATTGGCGTGATGGCCGTGTGGACCGTGTGAACATGACCGAGTGACACAGCGTAAGTCTCTCCCTAAGGTTCGGGTGGCTGCCACCCTGATCGCGCTGACCGGCCTGCTGGCCTCGTGCGGTACGGCCGACGGCTCCGTGGAGCCGCAGGCCAAGCCGGGGGGACGCTCCTTCACCGTCGCGGCCACGGGTGACGTGCTCATCCACCCCGAGCTGGTCGAGCAGGCGGCCAAGGACGCCGAGGAGACCGGTGAGGGAGAGAAGGGGCTGGACTTCGGGCCGCTGCTCGCCGGGGTGAAGCCTGTCATCAGTGAGGCGGACCTGGCTATCTGCCACATGGAGACACCCGTGGGCAAGCCGGAGGGCCCCTTCGAGGGGTACCCGGAGTTCCTGGTCCCCCCGCAGGTCCTGACGTCACTGAAGGACGTGGGCTACGACACCTGCTCGACGGCCTCCAACCACACGTTCGACCACGGGCTGGACGGGGTGCGGCGCACGCTGGACGTCATGGACGAGGTGGGCCTCGGACACGCCGGGTCGGCGCGGTCGGCCAAGGAGGCGGAGCGGATCAACATCCGTGACGTCGAGGGCGTCAAGGTCGCGCATCTCTCCTACTCCTGGGAGTCGTTCGTCCACCCGGTTCCCGAGAAGCAGCGCTGGGCGTTCAAGGGGACCGACCTGGCGGAGATCAAGAAGGAAGAGGCCCGGGCCCGGGAGCAGGGCGCCGAGGTGGTGCTCCTCTCGATCCACTGGGGTGCGGAGCACTACAACGAGCCGGGTGTCGCGCAACTGCGGCTGGCGGAAAGTCTCGCCGAGGACACCGGGATCGACCTCGTCATCGGCCATCACGCCCACGTCGTCCAGCCGATCCAGAAGGTGAACGGCACCTGGGTCGCCTACAGCCTCGGCAACCATGTGGCCCGGCACTCCTCGCCGACCGGACTGACCGAGGAAGGGGCCATCGGCTGGTTCGAGTTCCAGGAGACCACCGAGGGCTGGGACGTCACCGCGCGCTACCGCACCACGCTGGTGGACATTCCGCCCAAGGTGGAGGACGAGGAAGAGGTGCCCGAGGGCGCGGTGCGGGACCTCCGGCTGGTGGACGCCCAGCAGATGCTCGACGAGCCGGGAGACCTGTCCGAGGAGCGGCTCGCCCGCTACCGGCTGGCGCTCGACCGGACCCGGGGCTTCCTCTACAACCGGGGCGCCCCCGGCGGCGACGGCCTGGAGCAGCTCTCGATGGAGAAGTGACAGGACCCACACCCGAAGTCCGCGTCAGGGATACAACCTTGTCGGCGTTTATCAGTCCATTCAGTGACGACGTCGCACGGCCGAGGTAGTGGTGCCCCGGCGTACGCCCGGCACTCGCGTCAAGACCAAGGAAGACCACCGGTGACATCGAGCCATGTCGCGCCGCCCTCAGCGCATAGACAGCGCCGCAGTCGCAGACGGGCGGACATGCCCCTGCTCGGCGGCATCCGCCCGCCGATCGCGGTGCTGTGCGTACTGATCCTCGCCCTGGCCGGGCTGACCGCCAAGGTGCTCGGTCCCGGCGGCGACCCCGTCGTGCCCAAGGCGGTGCTCTCCTCCCAGCAGCACTTCGCCGAGGACGGGGCGATCGCCCTGCGCGCCTCGATCGACGAGCGGGTCACGGACCTGCGGCGCACCGCCACCGCGCTGAACGCCGGGAAGCCGGCCGAGCCGGAGGACGTCCTGTCCGACCTGGGCAGGACGTACCAGAAGTGGACCGGCACCACGGTGGTGGACCTGGAGAGCGGGGACGTGCTCGCCGCGCGTGGCGAACGCATCCCGCTCGCCTGGCTGGACAAGGAGGTCCTCACCGGAAAGACCGCCCTCGTCCCGCGCATGGTGCGGCTGGAGACCGGTGACGTCCGGCTGATGACCATGGTGGTCCTCGACTGGAAGGACCGTCCGCAGCAGCTGCTGATCGCCTCCAACAGCCTGTCCGTGCCGCCCATCACGCTGGGTCCGTTCCGCACCATGGCGGTCGTGGCCAAGGACGGCGAGGTGCTGGCGACAGCCGGATTCGAGCAGTCGGAGGCATTGAACTCCGACAAGCAGCGCGAGGAACTCGACTTCCTCCAGAAGCAGATGTCCGACCTGTCCGGTCAAGCCGCAGAGCACACCGAGCAGCACCCCGTCACCGCCAAGGAGCCCGGTTCCCGCGGCTACCCCGGCGTCAGCGGGGCCCTGGTGGGCGACGACTACAACGGTCGCGTCGCCACCGCCGGCTACGCCTCCCTGGCCTCCTCCGACCCCGAGGAGAAGGACAGCGTGGCGGCGGGCCTCGGACTCACCGTCGTGGCCATGCTGCCCGTGGTCGCCGAGCAGAGCGCCGGTGCGGCGGACCGGGAACTGTACGGGCTGATCGCGGCCGGCGCCCTGGTGGTGCTCGGACTGCTGGCTGCCGCGGTGCTGTGGGCACGGGTGCAGCGTCCGCTGCTGCGTCTGTTCCTGGAGTCCCGCCGGCTCGCCCGGGGTGACCTGACCCGTCCCGTCGGCACCTTCCGCGGCGGCGAGGCCGCTCGTATCGGCTCCGCCCTGGAACGGCTCCGGGGCCAGCTTGGCGGTCCGGGCGGTCCCGGTGGCCCCGGTGGGGCGAGCGCCGGGAAGCCGGGCAGCCGGCTCCGGTTCGGCATCCGGGCGCAGCTCGTGGTGACCGCGGTGCTGCTGCTCCTGTGGTGCCTGCCGGTCGGCCTGCTGCTGAACCGCACCGACGACTCGGTCAGCGTGCCCGCCACCATGGTCAACGACCAGCGTGACCGCACCGACCTGGTGTCCGACCGGGTCCGCCGGGCGCTGAACGAGGCCCAGGCGGACCTGGTCTCCGCCTCCCGTCTCGTCGACGTGGCCGACCGGGACGCCACCGAGAACATGCTCAAGGACGCCCTGCGCAAGCACACCCGGTACGCGGCGCTGTACGTCGTCGACGCGGGCGGAGAGGTCGTCGCCCGCGCCGGTGGCGACCCGCACGACTGGAGCGACGACAAGAAGCTGCCCCTGGTCAGGGTGTCCGGGGAGGGCGGCAAGAAGCCGGTGCTCCAGGCCGGCGCCCCCGTGCCCGAGGAGAAGGGCGTCACCCTGGTGGGTGAGGTGCGGATCGAGTTCCTGAACTCCCTGCTGAAACGTCCCGGCCTCGGTGAGGTCCGGGTGGTGGACCCCAAGGGCCGCACCCTCGCCGCCAGCAACGGCTTCCTCGCCTTCGAGGACCTGCCCCGCGAGGCCCTGACCGACCTGGTCCGGGCGGGCAGCGTGCAGGTCGGCGCCGGACCCGTCGAGAACGGTCTGCTCATCCGGGACGGCGGCAACGTCACCGTCGCCGCCGCGGCTCCCTTCTCCGGCGGCGGTGTCGCCGCCGACATCGGCTGGACCGTGGTCAGCTGGCAGAACGCCGACCGCTTCCAGATCACCGCGTACGAGCGCGAGGACCGCAGTGTGCTCGCCGGCCTGCTCGGTCTCGCCGCGATCGTGGTCTGCCTGGGCTGGGTGCACCTGGTGGTCGCCCGGCCGCTGCGGGCCCTCGCCACCAGCGCCGAGAAGCTGGCCGACGGCGATCTGAAGTCGGTGCTCTACCCCACGTACCACGACGAGGTGGGAGCGGTCGTCCGCAGCCTCGAACTGATCCGCCAGCAGCTTCAGGCCCGCAGGCAGAACCAGTCCCGCCGCCCCGCCGAACCCCGGCCGACCGAGCCCCGACCCGGTGAACCCCGGCTCGGCGCCGGAGGAAGGTGACCCGCCGTGCTCTACCTCTACTTCGCCCTGCTGGTCTGCTGCGTGCTCCTGCTCGTCGCGGGCATCGTCGAGCAGCGCCGGCACTACGCCGCCCTGCACTCCATACCGTCCCGGGTGCTGGTCAACGGCATCCGGGGCAAGTCCTCCATCACCCGGCTGTGCGCCGGCGCCCTGCGCGGCGGTGACCTGACCACGGTCGCCAAGACGACCGGCACGGCCGCCCGCTTCATCCACCCGGACGCGACCGAGGAACCGGTCTACCGCAAGTTCGGCATCGCCAACGTGGTGGAGCAGATCGGCATCGTCCGCCGGGCCGCCGCGTACCGGCCCGACGCGCTCGTCATCGAGTGCATGGCGGTCATGCCGGCCCTGCAGGAGGTCAACCAGAGCAAGCTGATCCGTTCGACGATCGGCGTGCTGTGCAACGTACGTGAGGACCACCTCGCCGAGATGGGCCCCACGCTCGACGACGTGGCCCGCTCGCTGTGCCGTTCCATGCCCCAGGACGGCATCTGCGTCACCGCAGAGAAGGATCGTTTCGACATCCTTCAAGAGGAGGCCGACGCCCGGAACTGCAAGCTGATCTACGCGGACCCCGAGACGGTGACCGACGAGGAGCTGCGCGGCTTCAGCTGGTTCACGTTCAAGGAGAACGTCGCGATCGCCCTGGTCGTGGCCGAGCTGCTCGGCGTGGAGCGCAAGGTCGCCCTGCAGGGCATGTACGACGCCCCGCCGGACCCCGGCGTGCTCTCCGTCGAGCGGTACGTGACCGAGGAGGGCAAGCGGCTCGCCTTCGCCAACGTCTTCGCGGCCAACGACCCCGAGTCGACGCTGATGAACATCAACCAGCTGCTCGACCTCGGCGCGATCAGCCGTCCGCTGAACGTCGTCATCAACTGCCGCCCGGACCGCGTGGAGCGCAACGGGCAGATGGGCGAGATCGTCCCCGACCTCCAGCCGGACAACGTCTTCGTCATCGGGCACCCCGCCAAGAGCGCCATCGACGCCATCCCCGCCGAGTGGCGTGACCGCGCGGTGGACCTGGGCGGCGACCGCCGGGACGCGCACGAGTTCATGCCGGAACTGCTCGGGCGCATGTCCGACGGCTCCTCCCTAGTCGCCATCGGCAACATCCACGGCCAGGGTGAGGAACTCCTGGAGTACCTGGCCGAACTCCCGGCGGACGAGACGCCCGACGCGGAGCAGCCGGCCGACGCGGAGCGGACGCCGGACCCGGTCGCCGCCGTTCCCGCGCAGCAGGCGCCCCGCCTGGACCCGTTCGCCGCCTACCCGACGGCGTACGAGGAGCGCTACCAGGCCTCCCAGACCCAGGAGATCCCTGTCATCCGCCGCAACCTCCTCGCCCAGCAGGCGGCGCTCCAGGAGCAGCAGCAGGGCCGGCAGGCACAGCACGTCCAGCAGGCCCAGCACGCCCAGGGTGGCCAGCACGTCCAGCAGGCCCAGCACGCCCAGGGTGGCCAGCACGAGCATCACACCCAGCACACCCAGCACGCCCAGGGTGGCCAGCACGAGCATCAGGGCTGGTTCGCGCAGCGGCCCGCACAGCGTGTTCCGCAGCACGGGCAGCACCAGGAGCACGCACCCGAGCAGGGACACCGGCCGTACTACGACGGGCCCGACGGCGGGCCCTGGCATCCGACCGACGAGGACAGCGGTGGACCGCCCCCGCGCCGCTGACCTCCCGCGGGCCGACCGCCCTCCTTCCTTCCGCACACCTGCCCGGAGACCCCGTTGATCACCGCCGCCCTGACCCCCGAGATGGCCGCCCTGGGCATCGCCATAGGTCTGTTCTTCTCACTGCTGTGCTACCTCACCACCAACCTGTCGCCCGGCGGCATGATCACCCCGGGCTGGCTGGCGCTCACCCTCATCGAGGACCTGCAGCGCGCGGCGATGGTGGTGGGTGTGACCGCCCTGACCTACGCGGGCACCAAGGTGATGCAGCGACTGGTGATCCTTTACGGCAAGCGGCTGTTCGCCGCGGTGGTGCTGCTGGGCGTGCTGCTCCAGGCCACCGTGATGATCGTGCTCTCGCTCGAGTTCCCGCTGCTGTACGGCAACCAGACCCTCGGGTTCATCGTGCCCGGTCTGATCGCCTACCAGATGGTGCGCCAGCCCAAGGGACCCACTCTGCTGGCCACGGGCACCGTCTCGCTCATGGCCTACATCGTCATCGCCGCCGGCCTGTTGCTCGGCGTCATGCCCACTGTCTGACAACAACCGAGGAGCATTTCGATGGCTGGGAAAGGGAAGAAGAAGACGCGCCACATCGTCCCCGGACTGGTGGTGCTCACGCTCGTCGCGGGGTCCGGCTACCTGACCGTGGAGCTGCGCAAGCAGGAGGCGCCCGCGGTCACCGAGGTCCGCAACGTCGGTGTCCTGGACGGCAACCGCGGCTCCGGGAGCGGGTCGGACGACGACAGCAAGGCGACCTGGTCCCGGCTGGAGAACCCGGCGCGCTCGGTGCTGCGCGGTGGCGACGGGCAGATCATGGCGGTCCTCACCGACGGGTCGCGCACCGCGACGCTGACCGGGAAGGCCCGCACCTTCGAGGAGCCGACCTCGACCAAGTCCAAGGTGTCCACCCGGGACTGGGTCAGGCTGCTGCCCGAGGAGTGGAAGAAGGGCGCGGAGAAGGAGCAGTGGTTCAAGGACTGGTACGCCGAGAACAAGGACAGCGAGGAGGACGACCTCTTCGCGTTCGCCTTCCAGTACGTGGCCGGCGCCCCGGACAAGAAGGACGAGCAGGGCACGCTCTACGCCGGTGACGCCGACTTCGGCCCGCTGAACACCACCGGCGCGGAGGGCGGCGACCTGCGCCTGGAGCAGTCCGACTTCTACGACTTCCTCGGTGTCCAGTACCCCTTCCGGGACGGTGCCGTCGGGACGCCGGAGGCCATGCGGGCCAGGTCCCTGGACTGCTCCGGCTTCATCCGCATGGTGCTCGGCTACCGCGCCCGCTACCCGCTGATGTCCCTGGACAGTGCCTCCGGCGACGGACTGCCGCGTACCGCCAACGGCATGGCCCGCTCCAAGCTGGGCGCCGACGTGCTCCCGCTGACCGGGATCTCCGCGGAGGACCGGCCCGCCAACATCGACCAGCTCCAGCCCGGTGACCTGGTCTTCTTCAAGCTCGACACGCGGACCAAGGAGCGGCTGGACCACGTGGGCATGGTGCTCGGCTACGACACCGAGGGCCACCTGATCTTCGTCTCCAGCCGTGAAGAGGTGAACGGCCCGACCATCGGCGACATCGGCGGTGTCTCCCGGCTGGACGGCAACGGGTACTACGCGAAGACGCTGCGCAGCGCGAAGCGGCTGTGAGACGGCGGTGAGGCAGCCGTGAGGCGGGGGTGCGGGGCCGGTCGGAGACGCGGTCGGCCCCGCGGGCGGTCCTCGCCGTCGAGGGTCCGCCCGGTGGATCAGGTCGCAGGAAAGCGACGGCGCCTCATCGGCGCGGGTGAGCGAAGCCGAGAGCGGGGGAGTCGGCGACCGACGACGACGCCGCTGGGGGTCCCCCTTGCTCGAAGAGCTTGGGGAGGGCGTGCCGGCCCCCGCGTCTGCGGCGTGACCGGCCGGACAGGCCCCGGGGCGTCGTCACTCGTTCGCGGCGGCTGATGCCTGGGCCTCGCCGCGGCGGCGGATCTGGCGGAAGGTGAACTCGGCGAGATCGTTGCCGGTGGTGAAGACGGCCTTGTCCTGCTCCGTCACGTCCTTGGCGGAGGTGAAACCGGACAGGGTGAAGTAGGCGTAGCGGCCGTAGGAGTTGGTGGTCGAGCGGCAGACCGCGCCGTCGCAGAACTCCTTGACGCCACCGCCCGCGAGGGACTTGATGATGCTCCTCGTGTCGGCCTGCTGCTTGGCCTTGGCGGCCTGGGCCTCGGTGTCGAAGACGGCCACGCCCACCGTCACCGCGACGTCGTCCTTGGTATAGGTGACCCGGAGCAGGCGGCTGCAGCCGTTGTCGGTGAGGACCTTGGGCAGCGTGGCCTTCGCGGCCGAGGCGCAGTCGCGGGTGTCGGCCGTCGGGCCCTTCTTGTACACCGTCTCGCCCATGGTGAGCTGCGTGCCCGGGAAGAGGACGTCCGGGGCCAGCGGCGCCCGGTCCTTCTTCACGTTGGAGATGAAGTCCTTCGGGTCCAGCGGCGGCGGGGCGCTCGTCGGGGCGAACGACGGGACCGCGCCGGTCGGGCTCGGCAGGTCGGCGGTCACCGGCACCTGGGAGGACGGCCCGCCCGCGGCCTGGTTGCTGCCGTTCGCCGAGACGACGGCCACCGCCACGGCCGTGCCTATCGCGACGGTGGCGATCGCGCCGCCGCCGATGAACAGCAGTCGGCGCCGCTTGTGACGTGTCTCGGACGCCTCGGCCAGTGCGGCCCAGTCGGGTGACTGGCTGTTGCCGCCCCCGCTGTTCCAGGGCTGCTGAGACTGCGGTTTCCAGGGATCCCACTGCGAAGGAGGTCCCCCCTGCCCATAACTCATGGGGCGCATCTTAGACGGGGCGCGGGGTGTGCCGGACCGCCCCAACCCCGCGTGCGGGTCCTGGTGTTGTCGCCCTGGCGATGAGCAAAAGCGACATCTCCGGGTGGTTGGTGCGACCCGTGGACCGTGGCGCGGACGACGCCGTCGTCGTGGGGGCGGGCGAACGGGGGGACGGACGGGCGGGAGGGGGACGGGCGGCGGACGGCTGTAGAGTCGGTGTCGCCCGCGACCGGCGGACTCGTTTTGACCCGTCCGGCCGAGGGCGGGTATTCTGCATGTTTGTTATGTGTATTGGCTTGCTCATTCTCACGTGAGGGGCCCTTACACCGGTCCACCGGGCCGATGACCAGCGACCAGCACGCGGTTTGCGTCACCGCGGTGCGGTCAGGGCTGTCGTGATCGTCTTCGGTGACCATGTCAGGACCACTCACTGAAGAAGCGAAGGCTACGAACCGTGCGTACGTACAGCCCCAAGCCCGGCGATGTGACGCGCCAGTGGCACGTCATCGACGCTCAGGACATCGTCCTGGGTCGTCTGGCCTCCACTGCGGCCTCCATCCTGCGCGGCAAGCACAAGCCGATCTACGCGCCTCACGTCGACACCGGTGACTTCGTCATCATCATCAACGCCGACAAGGTGCACCTCTCCGGCAACAAGCGGACCCAGAAGATGGCGTACCGCCACTCCGGCTACCCGGGTGGTCTGCGTTCCGTCCGCTACGACGAGCTGCTGGAGAAGAACCCCGAGAAGGCCGTCGAGAAGGCCGTCAAGGGCATGCTCCCCAAGAACACCCTGGGCCGTCAGATGCTCTCGAAGCTGAAGGTCTACGCGGGCGACCAGCACCCGCACGCTGCCCAGCAGCCGGTGCCGTTCGAGATCACCCAGGTCGCGCAGTAAGTCCGGCCACCCCCTAAGACTGAACAGAATCTGAGGAGCATCGTGGCCGAGACCACTGCCGAGCAGCCGCTCGAAGAGATCGACATCGACAGCTACACCACCGAGTCCGAGGTGCCCGTCGAGGGCGAGTACACCTCGGAGTCCATGGCCTCCCGCTTCGGCGAGCCGCAGCCGGCCGCCGGCCTGGGCCGCCGCAAGAACGCCATCGCCCGCGTCCGGATCATCCCGGGCTCCGGCAAGTGGAAGATCAACGGTCGCACCCTCGAGGACTACTTCCCGAACAAGGTGCACCAGCAGGAAGTCAACGAGCCCTTCAAGGTGCTCGAGCTCGAGGGTCGCTACGACATCGTCGCCCGCATCGCGGGTGGCGGCGTCTCCGGCCAGGCCGGTGCGCTCCGTCTCGGTGTCGCCCGTGCGCTGAACGAGGCGGACGTCGACAACAACCGCGGCGCGCTCAAGAAGGCCGGCTTCCTGCGCCGCGACGACCGCGCGGTCGAGCGGAAGAAGGCCGGTCTGAAGAAGGCCCGCAAGGCCCCGCAGTACAGCAAGCGCTGATTGCAGCTGCCCCTGCATGTACTCCGAACGCCCCGGCGGCACGCCACAGTGCCGCCGGGGCGTTCGTTTTCTCACTGCGACGGGCGTATAACGACACGAGGCGCTCGAAGGCTAATGTGATCGGATGGTCGGGTAGCGCTTGTCTTGGACCGCAGGCGCGGGAGCCGCCAGGGCAGCGCAACCGCCGAAGACCTCTGACACCTCGCACACCGCACCGGTGGCGCAACCGTCGAACGCGCCGACCGGTCAAACCCCTCGGTACGGCTCACAACGCCTCGGCCGACACCACGGCACCGTTTTCGGCACCGCCCCCGGTTCCGCCTTCGGTACCTCTTTCGACATGGCCGTCGACATGGTTTCGACACGGCTTCGATACTGACGCTTCCTCAGGAGGACAAGTGGGACGACTCTTCGGCACGGACGGTGTGCGCGGTGTCGCCAACGCGGACCTGACCGCCGAGATGGCACTGGGTCTCTCCGTGGCCGCCGCGCACGTACTGGCCGAGGCGGGCACGTTCGAAGGGCACCGGCCGACCGCCGTGGTCGGACGCGACCCGCGGGCGTCCGGTGAGTTCCTGGAGGCCGCCATGGTCGCCGGGCTGGCGAGCGCCGGCGTGGACGTCCTGCGGGTCGGCGTGCTGCCGACGCCCGCCGTGGCGCACCTCACCGCAGCGCTCGGCGCGGACCTCGGTGTGATGCTGTCCGCGAGCCACAACGCCATGCCCGACAACGGCATCAAGTTCTTCGCGCGCGGCGGCCACAAGCTCGCCGACGAGCTGGAGGACCGGATCGAATCCGTGTACGAGGAGCACCGCACCGGCGCCCCCTGGGACCGCCCGACCGGAGCCGGCGTGGGCCGTGTGCGGGACTACGAGGAGGGGCTCGACACCTACGTCTCCCATCTCGTCGGCGTCCTGCCGAACCGGCTGGACGGTCTGCGCATCGTCCTCGACGAGGCGCACGGCGCCGCCTCCCGGGTCTCGCCGGAGGCGTTCGCGCGGGCCGGGGCCGAGGTCATCACCATCGGTGCCCAGCCGGACGGGCTGAACATCAACGACGGCTGCGGTTCCACCCACCTGGACCGGCTGAAGGTCGCGGTCGTCGAGCACGGGGCCGATCTCGGCATCGCGCACGACGGCGACGCCGACCGGTGCCTGGCCGTCGACCACACCGGTGCCGAGGTGGACGGCGACCAGATCCTCGCCGTGCTCGCCCTGGCGATGCGGGAGCGCTCCGCACTGCGCTCCGACACCGTCGTCGCGACCGTGATGTCCAACCTCGGTTTCAAGCTCGCCATGGAACGCGAAGGCATCCACTTCGTCCAGACCGCGGTCGGCGACCGGTACGTCCTGGAGCAGATGAAGGAGAAGGGCTACGCCCTCGGCGGCGAGCAGTCCGGCCACGTCATCGTCCTCGACCACGCGACCACGGGCGACGGCACGCTCACCGGTCTGCTGCTGGCGGCGCGCGTCGCCGAGACCGGGCGTTCGCTGCGCGAGCTGGCCTCGGTGATGGAGCGGCTGCCGCAGGTGCTCATCAACGTGCCGGACGTGGACAAGTCCCGGGTGAAGACGTCCGCGGAGCTCTCCGCGGCCGTGACGGAGGCCGAGCGCGAGCTGGGCGAGACCGGCCGCGTGCTGCTCCGCCCCTCGGGCACCGAGCCGCTGGTCCGCGTGATGGTGGAGGCCGCCGACATCGACCAGGCCCGCACGGTCGCGGGACGCCTGGCGGACGTGGTGAAGTCGGAGCTGGGTTAGGCCCTGTCCGGCGGATCATGCCGCAGACGCGGGGTCTGGTACGCCCTCCCCCAAGCTCTTCGAGCAGGGGGGACCCCCAGCGGCGTTGTCGTCGGTCGTCATGGCTCCGCCATGACTCCCTCCTCCGCCTTGCAGCTGCACGCACCAGACCCCGCTCGCCCGTGCTGACAAGGCACCGCCGATTTCCTGCGACCTGATCCGCCGGACAGGCCCTGGGCCCCGGGCCGGGACGCGGGGATTCCGTGCAGGTGTAGGTGTTCGTGCCGGCTGGTCCAGAAGCGTTTCTGGGCCAGCAGGGTCAGTGCGGCCGTCACAGCTTGCGCAGCCGGAGACGCTGGACCTTGTGGTCCGGGCCCTTGCGGACGACGAGGGTGGCGCGGCCGCGGGTGGGGGCGATGTTCTCCACCAGGTTGGGCTTGTTGATGGTGCGCCACATCGTTCCGGCGTATTCGAGTGCCTCCGCCTCCGAGACCTGCGTGTACTTGCGGAAGTACGAGGACGGGTCCTGGAAGGCGGTCGCGCGCAGCTTGCGGAAGCGGTTGAGGTACCAGCTTTCGATGTCCTCGGTGCGGGCGTCCACGTACACGCTGAAGTCGAAGTAGTCGGCGAGACCGACGCGCGTACGGCCGTCCTTGCCGGGCAGCGCCGGCTGCAGGACGTTCAGTCCCTCGACGATCAGGATGTCCGGGCGGCGCACGGTGAGCAGCTCGCCGGGGACGATGTCGTAGATGAGGTGGGAGTAGACCGGGGCCGTCACCTCGTCCTTGCCGGCCTTGACGTCGGCGACGAAACGGGTGAGCGCGCGGCGGTCGAACGACTCGGGGAAGCCTTTGCGCGACATCAGGCCGCGTGCCTGGAGCTCCTTGGTGGGCAGCAGGAACCCGTCCGTGGTCACCAGCTCGACGCGCGGGTGCTCGGGCCAGCGGGACAGCAGGGCCTGGAGCAGACGGGAGACGGTGGACTTGCCGACGGCGACGGAACCGGCGACCCCTATGACGAAGGGAGTGCCGGACTGGGAGCCCTGTTCGCCGAGGAAGGTGTTCAGCGCGCCGCGGAGTCCGTCGGTGGCACCGACGTAGAGATTGAGCAGCCGGGACAGCGGGAGGTAGACGTCCCGCACCTCGTCGAGGTCGATGACGTCACCGAGACCGCGCAGCCGTTCCACCTCGTCGGCGGAGAGCGGCAGCGGCGTCTTGTGGCGCAGGGCGCTCCACTCGGCACGGGTGAGGTCGAGGTAGGGAGTCGCCTCCGGCCGTTGCCGGTGGGCGCTCCGGGAAGTCGAGGAGGCCGGTGAGATCACGGTCCATTGTTAACGAACTTCGAACGGGACGGCGGGTGGGCTGCGTCACTGAGCCGGGCGGCCGACGAGACGACGAACGGGTGTGCGTACAAGGTGCATACCCTGTGGCCACGCCTTCTTTGCGCTGCATTTACCCTCTGGGGACAGCTCGGGCCGTCGCCGAGTCCACCACCACAACCGGGGAGAGTCGAGTGAAGCGCATCCTGATCCGTTCTGGAAAGAGCCCGCTCCGCGTGGCCACGCCGACCGAGTTCATCCAGCAGGACCTGATAGGGACCAACACGGGCAACCTGCTCTTCAGCGACTCGGCGCACAAGATGCTGTCCGCGCCGGACACCGAAGTCGTCTCGAACGGTATACGCACCGACCCGTCCGCCCGGCGCGCGGCCGAGATCAATGAGCGGTACGACGTCTTCGTCGTGCCGCTCGCGAACGCCTTCCGCCCCTCCTTCCAGGGAGCCCTGGACCGGCTGTCGACGTTGGTGGAGCAGCTCACCATCCCCGTGGTCGTCTTCGGTGTGGGCGCCCAGACCGGGTCCGACTACGACACCGACCAACTGCAGCCGCTCAACGCGTCGGTGAAACGCTTCATCTCCGCCGTCCTCGACCGGTCCGCGTCCATCGGCGTCCGCGGTGAGCTCACCGCCCGCTACCTCACCGGCCTGGGCTTCCCCGCCGACCGCATCGACATCATCGGCTGCCCGTCCATGTTCCTGTACGGGGACACCTTCCCGGCCATCCGTGCCACCGAGCTGACCGAGTCCTCGCGCATCGCCCTCAACCTCTCCCCGAACGCCGTACCCGTGGGAGACATCTCGGGGCTGGCCCGTACCGCGTGGGAGCGGTACCCCGACCTGCTCTACTACGCGCAGAACCTGGTCGACGCGGAACTGCTGCTCTGGGGCGACATCACGCCGGAGAACGGCGTGGAGGACCCGTTCCCGCTCCAGCTCAGCCACCCGCTGATGCGCGAGAACAAGGTACGCATGCCGCTGGACCCGGCGACCTGGATCGACGAACTGCGCGGCCGCGACTTCGCCTACGGCACCCGGATCCACGGCAACATCGCCGCGCTGCTGGCCGGTACGCCGAGCGTCGTGCTCACCCACGACTCACGGACCCTCGAGCTGTGCCGTTACTTCGACATCCCGCACGTCCCGCTCGACTCGCTGCCCGCGGACACCGACCCGCGCGACCTGTACGAGACCGCCGACTACTCGGCGATGATCAAGAATCACGGTGAGCGGTTCGAGCGGATCACCGCCTTCCTCGACCGCAACGACCTGCGGAACACCTACACCCACGGCGACCGCGGTGCGGCCTTCGACGCTCAGCTCGCCGCCCTGGACCTGCCCGCCTCGATGCCGGTCTGGGACGGCTCGGACGACGGCCACATGCGCTACCGGGTCAGCCGGCTGCGGGAGCGGATCGCCGTCACCAACGCCCGTATGGACAAGCGGGTCCAGGAGAACAAGGAACTGCGCACCCGGCTGGCCGCCGCCGAGAAGCGGACGAAGGAGACCGGCCTGCGGCTGACCGAGGCGCGGAAGGAACTGGCGTCCACCCGCAAGCGCCTTGCCGCCCTGGAGCGCCGGGTCGGTGGCATCGAGAAGCGCGTCACGGTCCGCATCGGCCCCGCCGTCCGCCGCCGCGTGCGCCGTCTCGGCAAGTCCGGCGAGAAGGGCTGACCGGGGGAGTACCGGGCCGGCCCGGGGCGTGTCCCGCCGGACGGCGCAGCCGGTCAAGCGCTCGGAACCCGCAGGCCATCGCCGTGTGGACGCGGTTCGGGACTTTCTGTGGTGCTGACGGCGGGTCAGCCGTGCGGTACGGGGGGCGTGTCCCATGCGGTGCGGGAGCCGTGCCCCCTGGGGCAGCTGACGCGCGGTTGAGGGAACGCACCGGGCAAGGCCGCTCGCGCCACTCGGCGGGACACGACCCCGGCCCGGCCGACAGGCACGCGAGGTGGCTCGCCAAGCTCGGCCGACAGCCGCTGACAACGATTCCCACCGGTGCCCGACCGTTCTCCGCGCACCGGTGGGAATTTCCGGTTCCGGGCACGCGGCGGCCGTTCTCCGAACCTGACGGGCCATAAGCTGCCGGTCATGTGCGGAATCGTGGGATACGTGGGGCCGCAGTCGGCGCTGGACGTCGTGACGGCCGGACTGAAACGGCTGGAATACCGGGGCTACGACTCGGCGGGCGTGGCCGTCCTCGCGGACGGTGGGCTCGCCACGGCGAAACGGGCCGGGAAACTGGTCAACCTGGAGAAGGAACTGGCCGCCCGGCCGCTCCCCACCGGGGCGACCGGCATCGGCCACACCCGCTGGGCCACGCACGGCGGCCCCACCGACGCCAACGCCCACCCGCACCTCGACAACGCGGGCCGGGTCGCCGTCGTCCACAACGGCATCATCGAGAACTTCGCCGAACTGCGGACCGAACTCGCCGAGCGCGGCCACGACCTGGCCTCCGAGACGGACACCGAGGTCGTCGCCCACCTGCTCGCCGAGGAGTTCTCCTCCTGCGCGGACCTCGCCGAGGCGATGCGCCTGGTCTGCCGCCGCCTGCTCGGTGCCTTCACCCTGGTCGCCGTCCACGCGGACGCGCCGGACATGGTCGTCGGCGCACGCCGCAACTCGCCGCTCGTGGTGGGCGTCGGCGCGGGCGAGTCCTTCCTCGCCTCGGACGTCGCCGCGTTCATCGACCACACCCGCTCCGCGATCGAACTGGGCCAGGACCAGGTCGTCGAGCTGCGCCGGGACGGAGTCACGGTCACCGGCTTCGACGGCGCACCGGCGGACGTCCGCACGTACCACGTCGACTGGGACGCCTCCGCCGCCGAGAAGGCCGGCTACGCCTCCTTCATGCTCAAGGAGATCGCCGAGCAGCCGAAGGCGGTCGCCGACACCCTGCTGGGCCGCATCGACGGCTCCGGCACCCTGTCCCTGGACGAGGTGCGGATCCCCCCGGAGGCGCTGCGCGAGGCCGACAAGGTCGTCATCGTCGCCTGCGGCACGGCCTTCCACGCCGGGCTGATCGCCAAGTACGCCATCGAGCACTGGACGCGGATTCCCTGCGAGGTCGAGCTGGCGAGCGAGTTCCGCTACCGCGATCCGATCCTGGACCAGCAGACCCTGGTCATCGCCGTCTCCCAGTCCGGCGAGACCATGGACACGCTGATGGCCCTGCGGCACGCCCGCGAACAGGGCGCCCGGGTCCTGGCCATCTGCAACACCAACGGCTCGACCATCCCGCGCGAGTCGGACGCCGTGCTCTACACCCACGCCGGCCCCGAGGTCGCCGTCGCCTCGACCAAGGCCTTCCTGACCCAACTGGTCGCCTGCTACCTGGTCGCCCTGTACCTGGCCCAGGTCCGCGGCACGAAGTACGGCGACGAGATCCGCGCCGTCGTCCGGGACCTGTCCTCCATCGCAGGGTCGGTGGAGCGCGTCCTGGGGGCGATGGAACCGGTACGGGAACTCGCCCGCACCCTCGCCCACAAGGACACGGTGCTGTTCCTGGGCCGGCACGTCGGCTACCCGGTCGCCCTGGAGGGCGCGCTCAAGCTCAAGGAGCTCGCCTACATGCACGCGGAGGGCTTCGCCGCGGGCGAGCTGAAGCACGGTCCGATCGCCCTGGTCGAGGACGGTCTGCCGGTCGTCGTGGTCGTCCCTTCACCACGCGGCCGCTCCGTCCTCCACGGCAAGATCGTCTCCAACATCCAGGAGATCCGCGCCCGGGGCGCCCGCACCATCGTCATCGCCGAGGACGACGACGACGAGGTGACCCCCTACGCCGACCACCTCATCCGCATCCCGCCGACCCCGACCCTCCTCCAGCCCCTGGTCGCCACGGTCCCCCTCCAGGTCTTCGCCTGCGAACTCGCCACCGCCCGCGGCAACGAGGTCGACCAGCCCCGCAACCTGGCGAAGTCGGTCACGGTCGAGTGAACCCGCCGGGATCCGGTGGCGCCGTAAAGTGCTCGGCATGAGCATCATCGGGGTCGGGATCGATGTGGCCGAGATCGAGCGGTTCGCGGCGTCGTTGGAGCGGACGCCCGGGCTCGCGCGGCGATTGTTCGTGGAGGGTGAGCTGCTGCTGGCGAGCGGGGAGCGGCGGGGCGTGGCCTCGCTGGCCGCGCGGTTCGCCGCCAAGGAGGCGCTGGCCAAGGCACTCGGGGCGCCCGGCGGGCTGTACTGGACCGATGCCGAGGTGTACTGCGAGGACAGTGGGCAGCCCCGGCTGCGGGTGAAGGGGACGGTGGCGGCGCGGGCCGCGGAGCTGGGCGTGCGGTCGTGGCACGTCTCGCTCAGCCATGACGCCGGCGTGGCCTCGGCGGTCGTGGTCGCGGAGGGGTGACGGTGGCCGCCGTGGACCGGATCCTGCTGGGGTTTCCCGGGGTCGGGGGAGCCGGGGTCGAGCTGCCGGTGTGGGGCCAGGTGCTTCTCGGCGTCGCTGCCCTGCTCGTTGTGGTGTTCGCGCTGGTGCGTGTGGTCCGGTTGCTGCGGCAGGGACGTGAACGGCGCCGGTGACCGGCCGGGCGGGGAAAGTGCCCGGTCGGCCGACGGCACGGCGCGCCGTCAACGGATGCGACGGGCACGCGGGCCTCGACAGTTTCCGACCGGCTTCCGAGACGCGGGACGGCTTCCCGGACATGGGAGTGGGGACGTTTCGTACGGGACACTCGGACGTATGCGTACTGCGTACAGCGTGGAGACGGTCAGGGCGGCGGAGCGGGAACTGATGGCGCGACTGCCGGAGGGCGCGCTGATGCAGCGCGCCGCCGCCGGGCTCGCCGCGGCCTGCGCGGAGCTGCTGGGGCGGGGCGCCCAGGGCGGACGGGTCTACGGAAGCAGGGTCGTCCTGCTGGTCGGCAGCGGGGACAACGGCGGCGACGCCCTCTACGCCGGTGCCCGGCTGGCCCGGCGCGGCGCGGGCGTCACGGCGGTGCTGCTCGCGCCGGAGCGCGCCCATGCCGCCGGGCTCGCGGCGTTGCGCCGGGCGGGGGGCCGGGCCGTGGGGGCCGGCGGTGCCGAGGCGTTGATCCGGCGGGCCGATCTCGTCGTGGACGGCATCGTCGGGATCGGCGGCAAGGGCGGACTGCGGCCGGACGCGGTGCCGCTCGCCGAGGCCGCCGAGCGGGCGCGCGGCGCGGTCGTCGCCGTCGACCTGCCGAGCGGTGTCGACGCGGACACCGGCGAGGTCCGCGGCACCGCGCTCCGCGCCGACCTCACGGTGACCTTCGGGACGCACAAGCCGGGACTGCTCGTCGATCCGGCACGGGAGTACGCGGGGTCGGTACGGCTCGTCGACATCGGGCTGGAACTGCCGGCCGAGCCGGTGCTGGAGGCGCTCCAGCACGCCGACGTGGCACGGCTGCTGCCGGTGCCCGGCGCGGAGAGCGACAAGTACCGGCGTGGCGTCGTCGGGATCGCCGCCGGGTCCGCCCGCTATCCCGGCGCCGCCGTGCTCGCGGTGTCCGGCGCGCTGCGGGGCGGCGCCGGGGCCGTACGGTACGTCGGTCCCGCCGCCCGGGACGTGATCGCCCGCTTCCCCGAGACGCTGGTGTCCGACCGGGGGCCGGAGCACGCCGGGCGGGTGCAGGCGTGGGTCGTCGGGCCCGGGGCCGGTGACGACGCCGGACCCGTGGCGGAGGTCCTGGCGGCGGACGTACCGGTGCTGATCGACGCGGACGGACTGCGGCTGGCCGACGTCTCGGCCGTACGGGCACGCCGGGCGCCCACACTGATGACCCCGCACGCCGGCGAGGCCGCCGCGCTGCTCGGCGTGGAACGGGAGGAGGTCGAGGGCGGCCGGCTGGCCGCGGCGCGCGAACTGGCCGGACGGTACGGGGCGACCGTGCTGCTCAAGGGCTCCACGACGCTGGTCGCCGATCCGGGCGCCGGGACGGCGACGGCCGTACGGGTGAACCCGACCGGTACGTCCTGGCTGGCCACGGCCGGGAGCGGGGACGTCCTGTCCGGACTGGCGGGCTCACTGCTGGCGGCCGGACTGGCGCCACTGGACGCGGGCAGCGCGGCGGCCTACCTGCACGGCCTCGCCGGACGGTTCGCGGCGGACGGCGCGCCGGTGGGGGCGCACGACGTGGCGGAGACGCTCCCGGCGGCCTGGCGGGACGTCGTCCGCGGGTGAGGGCGGGGAGGCCGGGGGAGGAGGCGGCCGGGGGAGGCCGCCCGGTGGTGCGGTACCGCTCCCTGTGGGGTCTCGTACCGCTCTGAGACACTGGGGCGCGATGAACGAGACAGATGCTGTGCGGGGCGCGACGCTGCGGGCCCGCGCCGAGATCGATCTGGCCGCGCTGCGCGCCAACGTGCGGAGCCTGCGTGCCCACGCGCCCGGTGCCGCCTTCATGGCCGTGGTCAAGGCGGACGGCTACGGGCACGGCGCGGTCCCGTGCGCGCGGGCGGCCGTCGAGGCCGGGGCGACCTGGCTCGGTACGGCCACCCCGCAGGAGGCCCTGGCGCTGCGCGCGCCCGGCGCCGGGGTGCCGGACGACGTGCGCGTCATGTGCTGGCTGTGGACGCCCGGCGGGCCCTGGCGGGAGGCGGTCGAGGCCGATCTCGACGTATCCGTCAGCGGCCTGTGGGCGCTGGAGGAGGTCACCGCGGCCGCGCGTCTCGCCGGGCGGCCCGCACGCGTCCACCTCAAGGCCGACACCGGCCTCGGGCGGGGCGGCTGTACGCCCGGGGACTGGGCCGAGCTGATCGCCGGGGCGCTGCGCGCCGAGGCCGACGGACTGCTGCGCGTCGTGGGCCTGTGGTCGCACCTCGCCTGCGCCGACGAGCCGGGGCACCCCTCCATCGAGGTCCAGCTCACCCGCTTCCGGGAGATGGTGGCGCGGGCCGAGCAGCAGGGCGTCGCCCCCGAGGTCCGGCACATCGCCAACTCGGCCGCCACCCTCACCCTCCCCGAGAGCCACTTCGACCTCGTCCGGTCCGGCATCGCGCTCTACGGCGTCTCGCCCAGCCCCGAGATCGGCACCCCCGCCGACTTCGGGCTGCGTCAGGTGATGACCCTGACCGCCTCCCTCGCCCTGGTGAAGCACGTCCCGGGCGGAGAGGGCATCGGGTACGGCCACCACTACGTCACCCCGGGCGCGACCACCCTCGGCCTCGTCCCGCTCGGCTACGCGGACGGCATCCCGCGGCACGCCTCCTCCGCCGGCCCGGTGCTGGTCGAGGGCAAGTGGCGCACGGTCGCGGGGCGGATCGCGATGGACCAGTTCACCGTCGACCTGGGCGGGGACGAACCCCGGGCGGGCGCCGAGGCGGTCCTCTTCGGCCCCGGCGACCGCGGCGAACCCACGGTCGAGGACTGGGCGCAGGCCGCGGGCACCATCGGGTACGAGATCGTCACCCGGATCGGAACCCGCGTTCCGCGCGTCCATGTGAATGCGACGCCGTAGCGCGACGCCGTGAACGCGACGACGTGGGCGCGGACACGGCAGGCACGGAAACAACGGAGGAGCCCGTACGTGAGCGAGAGCAGCGCGGAGGCCGTCACGACCGCCGTCACGGCGGCTGCCGACTCCGCCGCCGCGGCGTCCGGCGGCTGGCGCCGGGCGACCGGTGTCGCCGGTGTCGCGATAGGCGTGCTCGCGACGGGCGCCGCCGCCGGCGTCGCCATAGAGCGGATGACGGTCGGCCGGGGCATGCGCAAGAAGGCCCGGCTCGCCCTCGACTCCACGGGCCCCTACGGCTCGCTGCGCGGCACTCCCGGCAAGGCGTACGCCGAGGACGGCACGGAGCTGTACTACGAGGTCGACGACCTCGACCCCGACCCCGCCGCCGCTCCCGCACGGCGCCGCCGACTGTTCGGCCGCAAGTCGCCCGCCCCCGCCACCGTCGTCTTCAGCCACGGCTACTGCCTCAGCCAGGACTCCTGGCACTTCCAGCGGGCCGCGCTCAGGGGCGTCGTGCGGACCGTGCACTGGGACCAGCGCAGCCACGGCCGCTCCGGGCGGGGCGCGGCCCAGACCGAGCGGGGCGAGCCGGTCACCATCGACCAGCTCGGACAGGACCTCAAGGCCGTCATCGACGCCGCCGTCCCCGAGGGGCCCATCGTGCTGGTCGGGCACTCCATGGGCGGGATGACGGTGATGGCCCTCGCCGACCGGTACCCCGAGCTGATCCGCGAGCGGGTCGTCGGTGTCGCCCTCGTCGGTACGTCGTCGGGGCGGCTCGGCGAGGTCAACTTCGGGCTGCCCGTGGCCGGTGTCAACGCGGTGCGGCGGGTGCTGCCCGGGGTGCTGAAGGCGCTGGTGCAGCGGGCCGAACTGGTGGAGAAGGGGCGCCGGGCCACGGCGGACCTGTTCGCCGGAGTCATCAAGCGGTACTCGTTCGCGACCCGGGACATAGACCCGGCCGTCGCCCGCTTCGCCGAGCGGATGATCGAGTCCACCCCGATCGACGTCGTCGCCGAGTACTACCCGGCGTTCAGCGACCACGACAAGACCGAGGCCCTCGCCCACTTCGCCGAGCTCCCGGTGCTGGTGCTGACCGGAGTGCGGGACCTGGTGACGCCCAGCGAGCACAGCGAGGCCATCGCCGACCTGCTGCCGGACGCGGAACTCGTGCAGGTGCCCGACGCCGGGCACCTGGTGATCCTGGAGCATCCGGAAGTGGTCACCGACCGTCTCGCGGACCTGTTGGTCCGCGCGGGAGCGGTGCCCGCAGGAGCTACCGTGGGTGCCTATGGAAGCACCAGCAGCACCGGACAGCCAGGCTGAGCAGCCGCAGCCGCCCGAGTCCTCCACGTCGGCCGCGCGCTCCGTCGGGCTCGAGCTCACCGTCACCTCGGCCGAACAGATGCGGGAACTGGGCCGCAGGCTCGCCAAGCTGCTGCGCGCCGGCGACCTCGTGATGCTCACCGGTGAGCTGGGCGCGGGCAAGACCACGCTGACCCGCGGTCTCGGCGAGGGGCTCGGGGTGCGCGGCGCCGTCACCTCACCGACGTTCGTGATCGCCCGCGTCCACCCGTCCCTGGGGGACGGCCCGCCGCTGCTCCACGTCGACGCGTACCGGCTCTCCGGCGGGCTGGACGAGATGGAGGACCTCGATCTCGACGTCTCGCTGCCCGAGTCGGTGATCGTCGTGGAGTGGGGCGAGGGCAGGATCGAGGAACTGACCGAGGACCGGCTCCAGCTCGTCATCCACCGCGCGGTCGGCGACACGACGGACGAGGTACGGCACGTGACGCTGACCGGCCTGGGCGACCGCTGGGCGGGCACCGACCTGAGCGTGCTGTCGGCCTGAGCCGGGAGGTACCGGTCCGGGGAGGTCGCGGGGAGGCCGGCTGGGAGCCGCTTCCCCGTATGTTCTCCGTGCGTTCCGACAAGGTGTCGGCAAAATGTTGCGTTCGGTGTCCCGGGCGTGGTCACATGGTATCCAGCTCGTAGTTAGGTCTACCTAACTACGTCCGCCCCCGGCCCCCAGGAGGCGCCCATGTCGGCCATCGAGAGCTCTCGCCGGACGACCGAGCCACGGCCGCAGTCGTCCACCGGGGTTTCGATGCGGGACCTGCTGGCCGCCGGTGCGGCCGCCGCCGCGGTCTCCACCCCGCCCCGCGCCCCCGAGCCGCTGCCGCAGTCGCGGCCCGCGGAGCCGACCGGCACCCACCGCGATGCCGCCTGACCTGTAAGGCCGACCTGTAAGGGCAGGCTCCGGCGGCTACCGGACGACGACGACCTTGCGGCCGATCGTCGCGAACTTCCACATCGCCCTGCCGTCCGCCCGGGTCTCGCGGACACCGCCCGTGCGGACCTTCGGGTCGAGTTCCGGGACCGAGCCGTCCACGGCCGCGCTGAAGCCGATCACCGTGCCGTCGTTGTCGGCGAAACGGACGACGTGTTCGACCGGGAGACCGTCCGATCCGGTGACCTTCCCGGAACGGGAGGTGACCCGGTAGGTGCCCGGCTCCGGGTCCACCGTGCCGGGCTTGACCGTGAAGGTGCGCTTGACCTCGCCGCTCTTCTCGACGAGCCACACCCGGTCGGTGTCCAGCGCGTACACGACCCGGGCGCCCCGACCGGAGTTTCGGGGCGGTGCGGTGAGGGTGCCGGCGTCGTGGGTGCCGTCTGCGTCCTCGGTGCCTCGGTCCGCCCGCACGGCACCCGGCGCGGTGCCCGCGCGTGTGGTGCGGGGGTGGGCCGAGGCGTTCGACGCTGCCTGGTGGCCGAGGAAGGCGACCGCCGCGAGGGCGGCCGCGGTCAGTCCCGCCACGATCGCCGAGCTGCTGCCTGCCACCGCCCTCACCTCAGCCCCACGTCTGTCGTTACGTCTGTCATTGATTGTCGTAAATGATCCAGAATTGCGCGTACGCCGAGGTGACGGTAGCAGTACGTAGCCGTTCGACCGGGTCGTCCGACACGGGCCGTGGGGAGCCGTAGTCTGTTTGTGTGCTCTTGCTCGCTCTGGATACCGCCACCCCCGCCGTCACCGTCGCGCTGCACGACGGCGACGACGTCATCGCCTCCTCGAGTCAGGTGGACGCCCGCCGACACGGCGAGCTGCTGCTCCCGGCGATCGACCGGGTGCTCGACGAAGCCGGTCTGAAGACGGGCGCCGTCACCGGGATCGTCGTCGGCATCGGTCCCGGTCCGTACACCGGGCTGCGGGTCGGCCTGATGACCGCGGACACCTTCGGGCTCGCGCTCGGCGTCCCCGTGCACGGTGTGTGCACGCTGGACGGTCTCGCCTACGCCGCCGACCTGGAGGGCCCCTTCGTCGTGGCGACCGACGCCCGTCGCAAGGAGGTCTACTGGGCGCGCTACGCCGACTCACGCACCCGCCTCACCGACCCCGCCGTCGACCGTCCCGCCGACATCGCCGGGCAGGTCGCGGGGCTGCCCGCGGTCGGCGCGGGTGCGCTGCTGTACCCCGAGACCTTCCCCAGGGCGCACGAGCCGGAGCACGTGTCGGCCGCCGCCCTCGCCCGGCTGGCCGCCGAGCGGCTGGCAGCGGGGGAGGAGCTGCCCGCGCCCCGGCCGCTGTACCTGCGGCGGCCCGATGCCCAGGTCCCCAAGAACTACAAGGTGGTCACCCCCAAGTGACAGGACCCGAGAACCTCGAGAGCGTCGTACTGCGTGAGATGCGCTGGTGGGACATCGAGCCCGTGCTCCAGGTGGAGCGCGAACTGTTCCCCGAGGACGCCTGGTCACGGGGGATGTTCTGGTCCGAGCTGGCCCATGCGCGCGGGCCCGCCGCGACCCGCAGGTATGTGGTCGCCGAGGAGGGCGACCGCCTCGTCGGATACGCGGGGCTCACCGCCGCGGGTGCGCAGCCCGACGGTGACGGGGCGTCCGGTGACGGGGCGTCCGGCGGGGACGCCGCCGGGGTGGCCGACGTCCAGACCATCGCCGTCACCCGGGACCACTGGGGCACCGGCCTCGGCTCGCGGCTGCTGACGGAACTGCTGCGGGCGGCGACCGCGTTCGAGTGCGCCGAGGTGTTCCTGGAGTGCCGGATCGACAACGTCCGTGCCCAGAAGCTGTACGAGCGCTTCGGCTTCGAGGGCATCGGGGTCAGGAAGGGCTATTACCAGCCGGGGAACGTGGACGCCCTGGTGATGCGGCTGACCGACCCGGCGACCCCTGCGCATCCGGCGAACCCGATGAGCGCGACGAACCCGACGAACCCCGCGAACGGCGTAGAAGGAACCGAGACCCATGGCTGACGAACCCCTGGTGCTGGGGATCGAGACCTCCTGCGACGAGACCGGTGTCGGAGTCGTCCGGGGCACCACCCTGCTGGCCGACGCCGTCGCCTCCAGCGTCGACGAGCACGCCCGCTTCGGCGGCGTCGTCCCGGAGGTCGCCTCCCGGGCGCACCTCGAGGCGATGGTGCCGACGATCGACCGCGCGCTGAAGGAGGCGGGGGTGAGCGCCCGGGACCTGGACGGCATCGCCGTCACCGCCGGTCCGGGCCTCGCCGGCGCGCTGCTCGTCGGCGTCTCGGCGGCCAAGGCGTATGCCTACGCCCTCGGCAAGCCCCTCTACGGCGTCAACCACCTCGCCTCACACATCTGCGTCGACCAGCTGGAGCACGGACCGCTGCCCGAGCCGACGATGGCGCTGCTGGTGTCCGGCGGGCACTCCTCGCTACTGCTGTCCTCGGACATCACCTCCGACGTCCGCCCCATGGGCGCCACCATCGACGACGCGGCGGGCGAGGCCTTCGACAAGGTCGCGCGCGTGCTGAACCTCGGCTTCCCCGGCGGTCCGGTCATCGACCGGTACGCGCGCGAGGGGGACCCGAACGCGATCGTGTTCCCGCGCGGGCTCACCGGTCCGCGCGACCCGGCGTACGACTTCTCCTTCTCCGGCCTCAAGACGGCCGTGGCCCGCTGGATCGAGGCCAAGCGGGCGGCGGGGGAGGAGGTCCCGGTGCGCGACGTGTCGGCGTCCTTCCAGGAGGCGGTCGTGGATGTGCTCACCCGCAAGGCCGTACGCGCCTGCAAGGACGAGGGTGTCGACCATCTGATGATCGGCGGTGGAGTGGCCGCCAACTCCCGGCTGCGGGCGCTGGCCCAGGAGCGCTGCGAGGCGGCCGGCATCCGGCTGCGCGTGCCACGCCCCAAGCTGTGCACGGACAACGGCGCGATGGTGGCCGCCCTGGGGGCGGAGATGGTCACCCGGGGCCGGGCCGCCTCCGACTGGGACCTGTCGGCCGACTCGTCGCTCCCGGTGACGGAACCCCACGTCCCGGGCGAGGCCCACACCCGCAGCCACAGCCATGACCGCGACCACGACCACGTTCATGAGGTCAGCAAGGAGAACCTGTACTCATGACCGTCGCGTTGATGTGGGAGGCGCGGGCGGTGCCGGACCGGGGCGAGGACCTGCTGGCCTGGGCGCGGACCCGGGAGCTCGACGGCGACCCGCCCCTGCGCCGGGAGACCTTCCGTGCCCCGCAGGACCGCGTCCTGGTCATCACCTGGTGGGACGCCCCGTACGACGCCGCCCTCCCCGAACTCCCCGAACCGGACGGGGACCTGGTCACCCGCCCGGTACACCGCTGGCGCTTCGAGTCGGTGGCGGCGGACTGACCGGCGTCCCGCGCGGGCGACCGGCCGTGGTTCCGGGGCGTCCGGGGTTCGACCGGGCGGCGGCCTGTTCGATCGACGAACACCGAATGTTTCGGGCCTCGTGTCGAATGTTCTGGAATTCCGTGGTGCGGGAGAGGGTCGCCAAGGCGGTCCGCGGGGATACGATCGCCGCCATGACTTCCCCGCAGCCCGCTGAAACCCGGACGCGAGGGCGCGGCACGCAGACCGCGACCCTCGCCGAGATCGCTCGCGAGGCCGGCGTCTCCGCGCCGACTGTTTCGAAGGTGCTGAACGGGCGTGCCGACGTCGCCCCCGCCACCCGCAGCCGGGTGGAGGAGTTGCTGCGCTCCCACGGCTACCGGCGCCGCCGCGCCGAGGCGTCCCGCTCGCCCCTGATCGACCTGGTCTTCCACGAGTTGGAGAGCGCTTGGGCGATGGAGGTCATCCGGGGCGTGGAGAACGTGGCCAGGGACGCCGGGCTGAGCGTCGTGCTCTCCGAGAGCGCGGGACGGCTCACGCCGGGGCGCACCTGGGCCGACCAGGTCACCGCGCGCCGCCCGCACGGTGTCATCCTCGTCCTGTCCGGCCTCGACGAGTCCGGGCGGGCGCTGCTGACCAGCCGTTCCATCCCGTTCGTGGTGATGGACCCGGCAGGCGACCCGGGCACCGACGTGCCCTCCATCGGCGCGACCAACTGGCAGGGCGGCCTCGCCGCCACCCGGCATCTGGTCGAGCTGGGGCACACCAGGATCGGGGCGATCAGCGGCCCCTCGCGGATGATGTGCAGCCGCGCCCGCGTCGACGGTTACCGGGCGGCGCTGGAGACCGGCGGGCTTCCGGTGGACCCCGGGCTGATCATGCCCGGCGACTTCCACCACGAGACCGGTTACCGCCAGGGACTCGCCCTGTTGCGCCGCGAGGACCGGCCCACGGCGGTCTTCGCCGGCAACGACCTCCAGGCGCTCGGTCTCTACGAGGCCGCGCGTGAGCTGGGCCTGCGGATTCCCGAGGACCTGAGCGTGGTCGGGTTCGACGATCTGCCGGTGGCCCGCTGGGTGGGGCCGCCGCTGACGACCGTACGGCAGCCGCTGACCGAGATGGCCGAGGCGGCGGCCAGGCTGGTCCTCGACCTGGGCAAGGGCGAGGGCGCGGCGGCCGCGACCCGGGTGGAACTGGCCACGAGCCTGGTGGTGCGCAGCAGCACGGGAGCGCCGCCGGCCGGGGTCTGACGTTCTCGGTCGCTCCGGGGTTCCGGTGGGGCCCGGGGGCCGGGGATCTCGACGGCCGGGAGAGGTGGGCGGGGGACCCGAGGGGCCATGATCACTCGATTGGCCGAACGGTACCGGTTACGGCGCGTAGAGGCTCTTCGTGGCCGTAGCGTCGCGGTGTCGCTTGTGCCGCAGTGGCGCCCGCGCCCACACTTGAAGGAGGAGGTGCTTCTCGATGACCGCTCTCGCAGAAGAGGTGGCCCCAGTGGCGTACAAGCCTGTTTCCGAGCCGGGTTCCGACCTGGACGAGGTCCTGTGGCAGGCGTGGAAGGCCATGGATCTCCCCGAGGGCTACCGGGCCGAGATCATCGAAGGGTCCATCGAGGTGTCGCCTACCGGTCGTCGTCGTCATACCGTGCTCATCGGCCGTCTCCGCAGGTTGCTGGATGCGCATCTGACGGGTAGTGGCTATGCGGTCCACAACGACGGGAATGTCATCCACCGTCAGAAGGCCTGGGTCCCCGACCTGTTCGTGGCCCCCCTCGACCTCGACGAGATCCCGGACGAGGACGGTCTCGGCGTGGACGCCGCCGGGATCGAGATGGTCGTCGAGGTCACCTCGCCCGGCCACCGGAACCTCCAGCGCGACCGCGTCCGCAAGTGCCGGGAGTACGCCCGTGCCGGAATCCCGGTGTACGTGATCGTCGACGACTTCGACGACGAGGGAGCCGTGCTCGTCCTGACGTCCCCCGATCCCAAGAAGGCCAAGTACGCCGACGAGCACCGCGTTCCCTACGGCACCGACGCGGTGATCCCGGAAGGGCCGGCCAAGGGCTTCGCCGTCGGCAAGGCGATCGTCGGGTCCTGAACCGGCCCCGAGGGCCTCACCGGATCGCCCGCGGGCCTCACCGCACCGGGTGCCCCAGCAGCATCGTCGGGGCGCCTGCGACGCGGGTGAGGAAGACCGTGACGGACTCGGGGCCGTGGGGTTTGGGCAGGGCCTTGCGGCGGAGTTCCTCCGGTTCCACCGCCGAGCCGCGCTTCTTGACGGTCAGCGTGCCGATCCGACGCTCCCGCAGCAGCGCCTTCAGCCTCTTGACGTTGAAGGGGAGCCGGTCGGTGATCTCGTAGGCGGTGGCGTACGGGGTGGGACGGTGCTCGTCGGCGGTGACGTAGGCGATGGTCGGGTCGATGAGCCCGCCGTCGAGCCGTTCGACGACCTCGGCGACGAGGTGGGCGCGGATGACGGCGCCGTCGGGCTCGTACAGGTACCGGCCGGGCGGGCGCACCGCGGGATCCGGCAGCCCGCGGGAGAGGAGCGTGCGCGGGCCGGGCAGCAGGGTCGCCCGGATCGCCGGGGCCGCCCCCCCCGGTCCGGTGGCGGCCGTCCGCCCGTCGCCGAACCACAGCACCGCCTCCTTCACCTCCCCGCCGTCCGAGATCCACTCGGCCTCCGCGTCGGCGGGGACGGCCTCGTGCGGGATGCCCGGTGCGACCTTCAGCGCGGCGGCGCGGGGTGCCCTGCGGGCCGCCCCGATCGCCCAGGACAGCGGCGGTGAGTAGGCCTCGGGATCGAAGACGCGGCCGCGGCCGCCACGCCGGGCCGGATCGACGAAGACGGCGTCGTGACCGGCCGGGTCCACCTCCGTGACGTCGGCCTCCCGCACCTCGATCAGCCCGGCCAGACCCAGCTCGTCCGCGTTCGCGCGGGCCACCGCCGCGGTGAGCGGGTCCCGGTCCACCGCCAGCACCCGGATCCCGGCGCGGGCCAGCGCGATCGCGTCCCCGCCGATCCCGCAGCACAGGTCGGCCACCGAGGTCACGCCCGACTCCTTCAACCGCCGCGCCCGGTACGCCGCCACGCTCGCCCGGGTCGACTGCTCGACCCCGTTCGGCGTGAAGAACATGCGCGCGGCGTCCTGGGCCCCGAACTTGGCCACCGCCCGCTGCCGCAGGCGAGCCTGGCCGAGCGCCGCCGAGACCAGTTCGGCCGGATGCTCACGGCGCAGCCGGGTCGCGACGGCGAGCTCCCGCGCCGGGTCGGTGTCGCGCACCTCGTCGAGGAGGGCGCGGCCCTCGGGGGTGAGGAGCGGGGCGAGGGGGGAGGCGGAGAGCGGGGTGCGGTCGTTCACCGGCCCATTGTGGGTCAGGTGCGGGCCGGCTGTGGGCCAGTCGGTGGACGGTGTGCCGTCGGCCGCGGTGTCGGGTCGGCTCCGGGGCGGTGGACTGCGAGGATCCGGCTCCATGCGACTAGTAGGACAAAACGATAAAAGGCGGTCACGGTGGGGTGTGCGGGCCGGTGTCGTCGTACTCACCCTTGCGGCCCTCGCCCCTCTCGTCGCGGGCTGCGGAAAGGACTCCACCGCCCCGGAACCGGCTGCGGGCGGGCAGCAGCCCCTCGGTGCGCCCCCGGCCCACGCGCCCGACTCCCACGCCCCCGAACTGCGCGCCGCGCACGCCGCACGGGTGGCCGCCGCGAAGCGCTGGGGGCTCGAGCTGGTGCCCCTGACCGCTCCGCCGGCGCCCGAGAAGAAGCCGAGGATCACCACTCGTGAGGGCTTCGAGGTCGACGGCCACCGGGAACTGGGCCTTCCCCCGGTCTTCACCACCGTCCCCACGGACGAGAAGGTCGTCTTCCTCACCATCGACGACGGCGCCGAGAAGGACCCGGCGTTCCTGCGCATGATGAGCGAGTTGCAGGTCCCGTACACCGCGTTCCTCAGCGACTACGTCATCAAGGGGGACTACGGCTACTTCGAGGAGATGCAGGACCGGGGTGTCGGCCTGAACAACCACACCCTGAACCACCCGCCCCTGCGCGGCCTGTCCCACGCCCGCCAGAAGCGCGAGATCTGCGGCATGCAGGACGTCCTCGAGGAGCGGTACGGCCGTCGCCCGGTCCTGTTCCGCCCGCCGTTCGGCAGCTACGACAAGAACACCCTGCGCGCGGCCGGGTCCTGCGGCATCGAGTACGTCCCGCTGTGGAACGAAGAGGTCTTCGTCGACCGCTGGGAGTACCGGGAGGGGGACCGGAAGCTGCACCCCGGCGACATCGTCCTCACCCACTTCCGGGGTCGGAACGAGTGGAAGGGCACGATGCCCGACATGATCCGCCGCTTCCTGGACGAGGTCACGGCCGAGGGGTACGCGGTGGGGCGCCTGGAGGACTATCTGTGACCCGGCGGGGCGGCCGTGGCGGTTCTGCCGGCGGTGCCTGCGGGTTGAGGTCCGCCGGCCGGGCGGCCGGTCGCGGGCCTTGCCGGCCGAGGAGGTGAGGGCACCGGGGGGCACGGGTGACGGCACCCTCGCGTACCGTTCCTGAAGACTGAGCAGAAGTGAGCCCTCTCGGCCGCACGCCCCGAACGGTCCTGGGCGCACTGCTCCCCGGCGTACTCGGCCCCGAGTCGGCGACACTCATCCGGTGCGCGGTCCGGTCCCGGGAGGCCCCCGCGGCCGGAGGCCGCTACGGACACCGCCCCGCACGACCTGGCCGCATGGGTGTGGCCGGAGGCGGCGGGGAGGCCTCGAACCATCACGCCGGTGGAGCGGGAGCCCCGCACGCCGGAGCCGTACCCGGCCCCGGATCGCATGCTCACGTCAGCCCGGCCCAGGGTGCAACAGGCTCACGAACGGACCACCACGCGATCGAGCTGACGCTGCCTCGGGCGCACTCCCCGGCGAGCGGTCACCGACCCCCGAGGCGCCCATCGCCTGGCCCCCGCCGACGTCATCTCCACCCCTGCCGACGAGATCCCGCCCCTGACCCTGGCGGAACGAACGGCACGTTTGCTGAGCGAGCCGGGGAGCGGTGGTTGAGGGCCGGGAGGCTGGAGGACTACGTCCGGCACCGCTGAGCACCCGGCTCGGCCGGGCGCCCCCGGGAGCGGTCGTCGTGGCACCGGTCGGCTGCGCACACCCGTACGAAACACCGCGCTTTCCCGCCGACGCGCCGCAGGCAATTGGCACTCCGCTTGACCGAGTGCTAATCGCGGTCATAGTCTCGGGTCTGGCACTCCCCCCTGGAGAGTGCCAACACACGCGACGGGCAGGTCCGGCACCCGCGACGACGGATCGACCTGGTCGCCACCTCAGACAGTTAACCCCGTGAGATCTCCGAAGGGGGAGGTCGGATCGTGACGACCGCCAGCTCCAAGGTTGCCATCAAGCCGCTCGAGGACCGCATCGTGGTCCAGCCGCTCGACGCCGAGCAGACCACGGCTTCGGGCCTGGTCATCCCGGACACCGCCAAGGAGAAGCCCCAGGAGGGCGTTGTCCTTGCCATCGGTCCGGGCCGCATCGAGGACGGCAAGCGCGTCGAACTCGACGTGAAGGTCGGCGACGTCGTGCTCTACAGCAAGTACGGCGGCACCGAGGTGAAGTACAACAACGAGGAGTACCTCGTTCTCTCGGCTCGCGACGTTCTCGCGATCATCGAGAAGTAAGTCACCTCGTAGCACGTTTGCTCCGAAACTGCGCCCCTGGTCCCGATACGCTCACCGAGCCGGGCGCCCGGGGCGCAGTGATTTTTCACCCCTGATTTCCGAGAGGGCTCCCGCTGCCATGGCGAAGATCCTGAAGTTCGACGAGGACGCCCGTCGCGCCCTTGAGCGCGGCGTCAACAAGCTTGCCGACACGGTGAAGGTGACGATCGGCCCCAAGGGCCGCAACGTCGTCATCGACAAGAAGTTCGGCGCCCCCACCATCACCAACGACGGTGTCACGATCGCCCGTGAGGTCGAGGTCGAGGACCCGTACGAGAACCTCGGCGCCCAGCTGGTCAAGGAGGTGGCGACCAAGACCAACGACATCGCGGGTGACGGTACGACCACCGCGACCGTGCTGGCCCAGGCCCTGGTCCGCGAGGGCCTGAAGAACGTCGCCGCCGGCGCCTCCCCGGCCGCCCTGAAGAAGGGCATCGACGCCGCCGTCGCCGCGGTCTCCGAGGACCTCCTCGCCTCGGCGCGCCCGATCGACGAGAAGTCCGACATCGCCGCCGTCGCCGGGCTGTCCGCCCAGGACCAGCAGGTCGGCGAGCTCATCGCCGAGGCGATGGACAAGGTCGGCAAGGACGGTGTCATCACCGTCGAGGAGTCCAACACCTTCGGTCTGGAGCTGGACTTCACCGAGGGCATGGCCTTCGACAAGGGCTACCTGTCGCCGTACTTCGTGACGGACCAGGAGCGCATGGAAGCCGTCCTGGACGACCCGTACATCCTCATCACGCAGGGCAAGATCGGCTCCATCGCCGAGCTGCTGCCGCTGCTGGAGAAGGTCATCCAGGCCAACGCCTCCAAGCCGCTGCTGATCATCGCCGAGGACGTCGAGGGCGAGGCCCTGTCGACCCTGGTCGTCAACAAGATCCGCGGCACGTTCAACGCCGTCGCGGTCAAGGCCCCCGGCTTCGGCGACCGCCGCAAGGCGATGCTGCAGGACATGGCCGTCCTCACCGGCGCCACGGTCGTCTCCGAGGAGGTCGGCCTCAAGCTCGACCAGGTCGGCCTGGACGTGCTGGGTTCCGCCCGCCGCGTCACCGTCACCAAGGACGACACCACGATCGTCGACGGTGCCGGCAAGAAGGAGGACGTGACCGGTCGCGTCGGCCAGATCAAGGCCGAGATCGAGACCACCGACTCCGACTGGGACCGCGAGAAGCTCCAGGAGCGCCTCGCGAAGCTGGCCGGCGGCGTGTGCGTCATCAAGGTCGGCGCCGCCACCGAGGTGGAGCTGAAGGAGAAGAAGCACCGCCTGGAGGACGCCATCTCCGCGACCCGCGCCGCGGTCGAGGAGGGCATCGTCTCCGGTGGTGGCTCCGCGCTCGTCCACGCCGTCAAGGTCCTCGAGGACAACCTCGACAAGACCGGCGACGAGGCCACCGGTGTCGCGGTCGTCCGCCGCGCCGCCGTCGAGCCGCTGCGCTGGATCGCCGAGAACGCCGGCCTCGAGGGCTACGTCATCGTCTCCAAGGTCGCCGAGCTCGAGAAGGGCAGCGGCTACAACGCCGCCACCGACGAGTACGGCGACCTGATCAAGGCCGGCGTCATCGACCCGGTCAAGGTCACCCGCTCCGCCCTGGAGAACGCCGCCTCCATCGCCTCCCTGCTGCTCACGACCGAGACCCTGGTCGTCGAGAAGAAGGAAGAAGAGGAGCCGGCCGCCGCGGGCCACGGCCACGGCCACGCCCACTGAGCACCCCGCTCGCAGAAGGCCCCCGTTCCGGTTCCGGAGCGGGGGCCTTCCCCGTGCGGCCGGCCGTCCCGCCGCAGCAGGAACCGGCCCGGCTCCGCCAGTGCCACCCGCGCCCCTTCGGCGTCCCCCAGCCGTGCGACCTGGTCGGCAGCAGGGTCGCGGCGGTCAGGAAATCCTTGTCGTCCGGGCGGGGAAGAGGCGGTTGCGGTGGGTGCCGGGGCGACGGGATCGGGGCCGGACAGCCGGCCGGGTCGGGGGACCGGAGGGCAGCACCCGACTGAACAGGTCTGGAAATGGCCCGCCGCGGACCACGTTCTGCCGCAGCCGCGGTCCTCCCACGCGCGACCCCTGACGCCACGCCGCCCGCGCGCCGCATGTCCGATCCGTTCCGGCCCTCCGCGAACGTGGCCACCGGACCGGCGAACCTTCCCGCTCAGGGGGTCAGGGGTGCAGTTCCAGGGTGATGTGCGGGGACAGTGCGCGGAGGAAGTCGGGTGCGTCGAAGATCTCGCCGGCGGAGGAGACTCCGGTCGTCCTGGTCCGTCCCGTGAGGATGCGGTCGAGCGCTTCCACCGCGAGCGGCGCGGTGACGGCGTAGATGTCCCGGCCCCTCGCCACGGCACGCCGTTCAGCGGTGCCGGAGCGCACGACCGCGTCGACGAGGAAGGTCTGCCCGGACCGTCCGCGCTCGTCGGCCGCGGCCGGTGCCGGCGTGTCCGGGGCCGCGATGTCCCGGGCCGCCTCGACCGCCATGTAGGTGCGTACCTCGGGGATGGCCAGGTGGCTGGGGACGGTGACGACGTCGGCCATCGTGAACTCCCCGATCACGGCCCGGGGGCCCATCGGGGCGGGGAAGGGCCATTCCAGGGTGGGCAGGTCGTCCCGGTGGTACTCCAGCCGTCCGTTGCGGTGACGGACGCTCCGGCCGTCCCGCCGCTGCCGGGAGACCGCGCCCGCGGTACGCGTTCCGGCGGTGGGGTGCCAACCGCTCAGCCCGTAGGCGATGTGCGCCTCGTCGGCCGCCGTCCAGTCGCCCATCGCGGTGGTGATCAGCAGGTCACCGAGGCCGCCGTAGAAGGCCATCGCGGGGACGATCACCGCTTCGGCCGCTCGTGCCCGGTCGGCGAAGTGCGCGAAGGTGTCGGCGTTGGCCTCGATCTCGGCCGCCACGTCCACATACGGGATCCCGGCCCGCAGGGCCGCCTCGATCACCGGGGCGGCCGTCGTGGCGAAGGGCCCGGCGCAGTTGATCACGGCCGCCGCGCCGGCCAGCGCCCGGTCGAGCGAAGCCGGGTCGTCGACCGACGCCGGGCGGGCATCCAGCCCGGTTCCGTACGCCCGCGCCTTCAGCTTGTCGGCGTCGCGACCGGAGAGCACCGGGACGACCCCGCGCTCCCGCAGCTCCGCCACCACGAACCGTCCGGTGTGTCCGTACGCGCCGTACACCGCGACCCTGGGCCCCGTCGTCATGGATGCTTCCTTCGCTCGAATGGTCCGTTCAGCTCCGTCGCGACCATCCTGGCGGGGGCAGGGGGCTCGCACGAGTGTCCGGAACGACAGGACCCGTACACTTCCGGACATGGACACTGTCGCGCTGGCCGTCACCGATGGGATGCTTCACTTCGAACTGGCCCTGGCGTACGAGGTCTTCGACGCCGCCCCGGCCGGCGTGGCAGGCCCTTGGTACCGCCTCGTCGTCTGCGGACCCGGCCCGGTGCGGGCGGGCCGGTTCCTGCTCGAGCCCGATCACGGCCTCGACCGGCTCCCCCACGCCGACACCGTGATCGTCCCGGGCTGGGCCGACGTCGACGAGGCCCCGCCCGCCGACCTGGTCGAGGCGGTGCGCGCGGCCCACGAGGCGGGCGCACGCCTGGTCTCCCTGTGCACGGGCGCCTTCGTGCTGGCCGCCGCCGGCCTGCTGGACGGGTTGCGCGCGACCACGCACTGGGCGCACACCCAGGTCCTGGCCGACCGCCATCCGAAGGTCGAGGTGGACCCGGACGTCCTCTACGTGGACAACGGCAGCGTGCTCACCTCCGCCGGCAAGGCCGCCGCCATGGACCTGTGCCTGCACCTCGTCCGTCTCGACCGCGGCTCGTCGGTCGCCAACGCGGTCGCCCGCCGCCTGGTCGTGCCGCCGCACCGGGACGGCGGACAGGCCCAGTTCGTCACCACCCCGGTGCCCGCCCCGGACCACCACCCCCTCGCCGAACTGCTCCCCTGGGCGCTCGAACGGCTCGACCGGCCGTTGACGGTGGAAGACCTGGCCCGCCGGGCGCGGATGAGCTCGCGCCACCTGGGCCGCCACTTCAGGGCCGTGACCGGTACCACCCCGCTGCAGTGGTTGCTCACCCAACGGATCCGGCGCGCCCAGGAGTTGCTGGAGACCACCGACGACAGCGTCGACGCCGTCGCGGCGGCCACCGGCATGGGCACCGCCACGACGTTGCGCCGGCACTTCAACCGCATGGTCGGCGTGCCCCCGGACACCTACCGCCGCACCTTCCGCACGCGGAACGGCTCCGGCCCCGACGGCAGCGAGCACCCCCACCGTCCCTGAGTCTGCTTCAGGGACCACCACGACCAGTGCCGTCGACGATGGCACGGCAGGACTCCATGGCCCCGTCGGCATCCGTGTCGGGTCGGTCTCCCGCGCCCGGAAGCCGCGTCATCCCGGCCGGGGGCCCGTGACGTCAGGATCCGCCCGCTGGAGCCGTTCCTGATCAGTGAGCGGGAGTGAGCCCCGGGCGAGCGGTACGGCTCCGGTGCGTGCTCGGCCTGTGGGCCTGTGGGCGTGGCACGGCTCTTCCCGCATCGGTGACGGTGGCACTTCTCCGCGCCCTTTGGACCGGCCGTTCCGACGCCCGGCCCGTACATGCCTGACGGCTCCCGCCCTGCGCACCAGGGAGGGAGCCGTCCAGAAGCGCCATCAGGAGGTCAGGCGTGGCGGTGGGGATGCCGGTTGCCGGTGATGAGGCGGTACAGAGCGAGCAGGATGAGGGAGCCGACGATCGCGGCGATCCAGGTGGAGAGTTCGAAGAACCCGTCGATGGAGTCGACGCCGAAGATCACCTTGCCGAGCCAGCCGCCGAGCAGACCGCCGGCGATGCCGATGAGCATGGTGATGATGATGCCACCGGGGTCCTTGCCCGGCATGATGAACTTGGCGATGGCGCCGGCGAGCAGGCCGATGACGATCCACGCGATGATGCCCATTGTTGTCTCCGTCCTGTCGTGAAGGCTGTGTCAGGTCCTCGTCTGTACCGTCCGCGCCCGAACAAACCTGTGCTCCGCCCCACAACCCTGCCCGCCCCTCCCCGAACCGGGTGTCGAGCAGCTGCCGGCGACCTTGTCCGCGAAGCGGTGGTCATGATCGTCGAACCGGCTCGCTTCGCACACGCCATCAGCTCTCCTCCCACGCCCCGACCCTTTTGGTGCCGGCGGGCCGAGGACCCTTCCTGCCGGCCTTCCTCCACCGCCACTGCCGGTAGGCGTTCCGTGCGGCGAGGGCGGTGGGCTGCACCGAGGGAACCGCGCGCTGCTCCTCGCGGTCGCGCAGGAGCTCCTTCAGCAGGCGCCTCCCCGTGTCACGGCCACGCCGTTCGGGGAGGACCGCCAGGCTGACGACGGCGAAGGTCCGGCCCGGCCGTTCCCGTACCGGGCCGGCGGGGAGCGGGTGGGTGAAGTCGCGCCACCAGCCGTGGTCGAGGGGAGCGGATGACCGTGGACGTAGCCGACGAGGCGATCCCGCTGCCTCACCACGACCAGCCGGAAACCCGGAACCGTCATCAGGTTCCCTGGTTCCTCCTCGTGTTCCGGTGACACCTCCGGCACCAGACGAACGGCTCGGCGGAGAAGACACCGTCGTGCAGGTCGCGGATCCGGCGGAACCAGTCGGCGGCGGACTCCCGTCCGTCGCTCTCGGACACGACCTCACCCGGCTCGATCACGTTCCTTCCCCCTCTCCGCTCCTCGCGTTCGTGATGTCCTCCACCGGCCTCCGCAGAGTGTCGGAAAGCGCGTCGCCGAGCTCGCGACGCGCCAGGGACGCGTCGCCCAGATGCCTGAGCGTCAACGCCTCGCTGCGCCGACCGGCCGGCCAAGCTGGAACCGGCTGAGGAAAGTCGAATGCGCCCCTCGGCCGAGCACGTGAACGAACGCCGCCTGAATCCCCCGCTCGTGCTCACGTACGTAGGTGTGACCGCGGGGCAGTTCGTGCGGCCCGGCCAGTGGATACGGCTGGCCCCACCGTGTCCGTGATCGCTAGTCTCACCCACCATGAAACGGCGTCGGCAGAAGAAGCTCTCCCGTCAGCTCTTCGAAGCGACTCTGACAGCAGACACTGCCCGAGTGCAGGCGCTCTTGAGGGCTGGAGCAGACCCGGAGCGAGGAGACAGCGACGGAACCACCCCTCTCTATCTGGCGTCTGTACAGGGGGAAGCCGAGGTCGCACGCCTGCTCCTGGAAGCCGGGGCCTCCCCCGACACCGAGAGCCGGGGAGTCGGGTCGGACGGCACACCGCTCTGTGCGGCCGCGTGCTGGGGACACACCGAGACCGTCCGTGAGCTGTTGGCGCACGGCGCCGACCCGAACCTTCGTGAAGACCGCGGAACAGGCTGGTCTCCCTTGGACTGGGCGAACAACGGCCCCCACCCCGCGACTGCCGGACTGCTCGTCACGGCGGGAGCAAGACCTTACGAGGAAGCCGTTCGACAGCCCGTGGCCTGACCGTTGAAACACCGAGGTCATCTTTGAGACAGGGCCCGTCCGTGCTGTCACTGCGGCCCGTACTTGCGGCCCGTTCGTGAGGAGAGGCCGCCCAGGGCGCCGCGTGGGACCAGCTTCGCCGCTCCCATCAAAGCCTTGTACCGCGGGTCCGGGATCGACACCGACTTGCCGCGGGCCAGGTCCGTGAGGGCCGCCTCCGCCACCTTGTCCGCGTCGAGCCACATCCAGTTCGGGATGCTGTCCGTCCCCATCCCCGCCCGCTTGTGGAACTCGGTGCGGACGAAGCCGGGGCACAGCGCCATCAGGCGTACGCCGTTGCCCGCCAGGTCCTGTGCCGCCCCCTGGGTGAACTGCACCACCCACGCCTTGGACGCCCCGTAGGTCCCGCGAGGCACGAACGCGGCGGTCGAGGCGACGTTCACGACGCCCCCGCGTCCGCGCTCCCGCATCGCCTCCGCTGCCGCCGACGTCAGCCGCAGCACCGCCTCGCAGTGGACCTTGAGCATTCTCAGCTCATCCGCCAGCGAGACCTCGAGGTACCGGCCCTTGTTGCCGAAACCCGCGTTGTTGATCAGTAGGTCGACGGGGTTCCTGCGGTCCCTCAGCCGCTCGGCCACCACCTCGATGCCCTTGTCCTCCGCGAGGTCGGCCCTCAGCACCTCCGCCTCGATGCCGTGGCGGTCGTGGAGCTCGGTCGCCTGCTCGCGGAGCCGGACGATGTCGCGGGCCACCAGCACCAGATCATGCCCGTCGGCTGCCAGCTTCCGCGCGAACGCGGCGCCGATCCCAGCCGTCGATCCCGTAATCAGAGCGGTTGTCATGGCGCAAGACTAGTTACCCGGAGTCCGGGCGTCCGCTCGGCGTCGCCGTCCCGACCGGTGCACTGAAGCCCGGCCGGATCAGTCACCCGAGTGCCCGCCCCTCCAGGGCCTGTCCGGCCCCGTGCTCCGCGTGATCCGGCGGGGTCCCCGCGGACTGGCCCTTCTCGACCACCACGAACTGACCCATCATCCCCTTGTCCTCGTGGTACAGCAGATGGCAGTGATACATGTAGGGGACGTCAGGATCGGCCGGCCCGGTGAAGCGCAGTGCCAGCTTCATCGTCGTGCCGTGCGGGACGAACACCGTGTCCTTCGGCCCGCGCAGCGCCGGCGGCGGTGCCGAGCCGTTCACCTCCACCACGCGGAACTGCACATCGTGCACATGGAAGTTGTGCGGCATGCCGTTGGTGTTGCGTATCGTCCACAGCTCCGTCGTCCCGCGGGTGACGGTCTCGTCGATGCGGCCCATGTCCATCGACCGGCCGTTGATCCCGGACAGTTTCAGATCGAAGTGCCGCCCGCGCACCGCCTCGGTACCGTCGGGAAGCTCCGGCTCGGTGAGCGTGGCCGGCAACCGCGGCGACGGCCGCAACTGCCGGGCCGCTCGCAGCTCCAGTACGTCGAAGGAGTCGTCGCCCCCGCCGAACCGCCGCTGCCAGAAGCCGCCGTAGTTGTCCTGTGGGAAGCTCCGGAGCATCACCCGCTCACCGGCCTCGACCCGTACGACGATCTCGGCGCGCTCACCCGGTGACAGCTGTATCCGGTCCGTCACCGCGGGCCGCGCCAGCAGTCCGCCGTCCGTCCCGATCAGAGAGAAGTCACGGTCGTCCGGGAAACCGAAGGCGTAGGCGCGGGCGGTGGAAGCGTTGAGCAGCCGCAGCCGTATCAGTTCGTCGTGGACCTCCCGGTAGGGGCGCAGGGTGCCGTTGACCATGGTCCGGTCACCCAGGAAGCCCACGTTCTGCATCAGCCCGCGGTCGCCGGACAGCCGTGAGCCGTCGAAGCGGACGTCCTGCACGACGACCGGCAGATCGTCGACGCCGTACCGCTTCGGCAGGGGCAGGCGAGCGGACTTCTCGTCGTCGAGGAGGAACAGACCGGCGAGACCACGCCTGACGTGCTCCTCGGTCTTGCCGTGCGGATGCGGGTGGTACCAGAGCGTCGCCGCCGGCTGGTCCACCGTCCAGTGAGGGGTCCAGGTGGCACCCGGGGCGATCATCTGGTGCGGGCCGCCGTCCATGCGGGCCGGCAGGTGCATCCCGTGCCAGTGCACGGAGGACGCCTCGTCCAGGTCGTTGTCGACCCGTACGCGCACCTTCTCGCCGCGCTTCGCCCGGAGTGTCGGGCCGAGGTAGGAGCCGTTGAACCCCCAGGTCCTGGTCCTCCTCCCCTCCTGGAACTCCGTCTCGCCCGCCTGCATGCGCAGGTCGAAGACCCGTGTGCCGTCCCTCTCCACGGTCGACTCGGCCTGCGGAGGTATCGCCAGGGCGTTGTCGAACGGCGCCTTGTCCACCGTGCTGACCGTGGCGCCGGTCCACAGCCAGGCGAACAGGGCGCCGACGGCCACGGCGAGCGTGGTGACCAGGGAGCCGAGCACGATGACAAGGCGCTTCCAGCGGAATGCGCGGCGGGTGGTGCCGGGCGGGCTCTTCCCGTCCGGCACCTCGCTCTTGGGCGTATGGCGAGACATGCTTCGAGCGTCGCGGTCCATGGCCCGCAGGACATCGGGGGCCTCCCCGGAACCGGCCCTGAGTCAACCCTCGCTCGACATCAGGGATTTCCCCCTGGAACCGGCTGAGCAAATGCAGGAGAAGCGCGCGGGCAAGTGAGGGGGAAGAAGTGAGGAAGAGGGGAAGAGGGAAAGAGGGGAACGAGGGGAAGCGGTGCGGCGTTCCGTGGCCCTTCGTCAGGCTCCCCGGTCCGCTCCGTACTTCGTCTCGTACTGCCGCGCCTTGGCCAGGGTCTCCGGGTGCAGCGAGTCTGCCGCCGCCAGCAGCCGCGGCAGCAGTGTCCGCTCCGTGGTCACCGCCCGGAACTGCAGTGCGACCGTCACCTCGTGGTCCGGCCGGTGCACCATCCGTATCGCGTCGCCAGCCCGGACCTCACCGGGCTGGACGACCCGCAGATAGGCACCTGGAGCACCCCGCTGCGTGAACCGCTTCACCCAGCCCTTCTCACCCAGATGGCCCTGGAAGGTGCGGCAGGGAATGCGGCCGGAGGTGATCTCCAGCACCACCTCGGACCCGATGCCCCAGCGCTCACCGATCAGGGCGCCGGACAGGTCGATCCCCTCCGTGGTGAGGTTCTCGCCGAACGAGCCGTTCGGCAGCGTGCGTCCCAGCACGCCCTCCCACTCGTCGAGGTCCTCGCGGGCCATCGCGTACACGGCCTGGTCATTGCCTCCGTGGTGCCGTGTCTCGCACACCGAGTCCCCGGCCAGCCCGCTCGCGCCGACCCCCTTCGGTCCCGGCGCCGCCACCCGTACCGGCCCGTCCACCGGCTGTTTGTCGATGCCGGTCACGCCCTCGGGCTGATCCGTGTACGGCACGGCCTTGGGGCGCCCCAGATTCACAGACAGAAGCTTCATGAGCTGCACGGTAAGCGATATGGATCAAAGCATCGACGTAATATTCGGCATTACGTAAAAGGTCGGCTTATCCTTGAGGGGTGATCGAAGCCCGTCATCTCCGTGTGCTGCGCGCCGTGGCCACCACCGGTTCGTTCTCCGCGGCGGCCCGGGAACTGGGCTGCACCCAGCCCGCAGTCAGCCAGCAGATGAAGGCACTGGAAGGGTCCGTGGGCACGCCGCTGCTCGTCCGCAGCGGGCGCGAGATGCGCATGACGCAGGCCGGAGAAGTGCTGGTGCGCCATGCGGCCGGTGTTCTCGCCGGGCTGACCGCCGCCGAGGAGGAGGTCGCCGCCATCGCCGGGCTGCGGGCGGGCCGGGTGCGGCTCGTGTCCTTTCCCAGCGGTAGTTCGACGCTCGTTCCGACAGCCCTCGCCGCTCTGCGGGACGCCCACCCCGGCACCCGTGTCTCCCTGGAGGAGGCCGAGCCGCCCCGGTCCGTCGAGATGCTGCGTGAGGGCGACTGCGACATCGCTCTCGCCTTCCGTTACGAGGGGGCGGCGGGCGTCGAGGAGTGGGACGACCTGGTCGTGCGCCCGCTGCTCACGGACCGGCTCGTGGGGCTGGTGCCCGAGCGGCACCGGCTGGCGCATGCGAAGTCCCTCGCCATAGGCGAACTCGCCGAGGAACCGTGGATCGCGGGCTGCCCGCGTTGCCGTGGTCAGCTGGTCGAGGTGTGCGAGACGGCAGGCTTCACCCCGCGTATCGACTTCGCGACCGACGACTACCCCGCGGTGGCCGGCCTGGTGGGTGCGGGGCTCGGGGTGGCCGTCCTGCCCCAGCTGGCCCTCGAGTCCGTACGGCCCAGAGGAGTGCGCACGGTAGCCCTGGAGCCCGCGGTGCGGCGGGAGATCGTTGCACTGACGCTTCCCGACCTCGCCCAGGTGCCCGCGGTCGACGCGACACTCGACCAACTGGTGCGGGCGGCCGGGCGGTAGGCCGGGCCCGGCGGGGCCGTCTGTCTGCCGGTCGACTGTCCACCGGTCGTCCGGCCTGCCGACTGTCCGTCGGTGGGGGCGGTGGAGCGCCCTCCTGCGAAAAACAAGGGCACACGGGTACCCGAGGCTGAAGAAACGTTCCTTCAGTTGTTCGAAGCGGCGTGCTCGCCGGTGGTCGAGACCGATGCCGGGACCGGCGCCGATACGGCCGATGTCGCCGGTGGTGGGCCTGGTGGTGAGCCCGGTGGTGACGCCGAGGACGACACCAGCCGATGGCGCGCCCTGCCCATCAGCTCTTCGCGTTCGTCCTCGGTCAGTCCGCCCCACACGCCGTACGGCTCGCGCACGGCCAGCGCGTGGGCGGCGCACTCGGCGCGTACCGGGCACCTCATGCATACCTCTTTGGCCGAGTTCTCGCGAGCACTTCGTGCCGCCCCGCGCTCGCCCTCGGGGTGGAAGAAGAGCGAACTGTCCACCCCGCGGCACGCGGCCAGGAGCTGCCAGTCCCACAGGTCCGCGTTCGGTCCTGGAAGGCGGGAGAAATCTGCCATTTCTTGACCCCTTGTAGCCATTCTGGGCGGATCCGTGTCCACGACCGTACAACTACGATCCAAGGAGATGAAAATATGACCCATTGCGAATCTAGCCTCAGACACCCGTAAATGGGAAGAAAAGGGTCTGAACGGGGCATAGGTTGTGATGAAAGTTCGAGGGTCTCCCGCGCGTGCCTCCATCGTGTCCGTCCCCTCACGTAGAGTGCCGAAGACAGCGAACGGCCCCCGTAACTCTTTCGAGTGACCGTCGTTGAGAGTGCGAGGCGGTTGAAGGAACAAGCGCTCGGGCGGGTGTCCGAAGCGGTCGACCGCACAGGTGACGATTTCGTACCAGCCTGGAGGCACAAGGTGACGCGCATCAGCTGCGGAGGGCGGCCATGACTTCCGTCCTCGTCTGCGACGACTCCCCGCTTGCCCGAGAGGCGCTGCGCCGCGCGGTCGCGACCGTGCCCGGCGTCGAGCGCGTGACGACGGCCGCCAACGGCGAGGAAGTCCTCCGCCGCTGGGGCGCCGACCGCTCGGACCTGATTCTGATGGACGTACGCATGCCCGGCCTGGGCGGTGTCGAGACCGTCCGGCGGCTGCTGTCCGCCGATCCCGGTGCGCGCATCATCATGCTCACCGTCGCCGAGGACCTCGACGGTGTGGCACTCGCCGTGGCCGCCGGCGCCCGCGGTTATCTGCACAAGGACGCCTCGCGCGCGGAGTTGCGCGCGACGGTCACCCAGGCACTCGCCGACCCGACCTGGCGGCTCGCCCCGCGGCGGCTGCGCTCGGCGGAGATGGGCGCCGCGCCCACGCTCACCGCGCGTGAGATCCAGGTCCTCGAAGGCATGAGCCACGGCCGCTCCAACGCCGAGATCGGCCGCGAGCTGTTCCTCTCCGAGGACACCGTCAAGACGCACGCCCGGCGGCTCTTCAAGAAGCTCGGCGCGTCGGACCGGGCTCACGCGGTGGCGCTCGGATTCCGGTGGGGCCTGGTGCGCTAGGGCCTGTCCTTCGGATCGGACCGGTCCCGGTGTACGACATCGAGCGGCGGCCCGCGGGTACGCGGATGCCCCGCGCGGGCCGTTCCCGCCCGGACCGCACCCGCGCGGGGCCGCGCCGATGACGGGCGGCGCCACCGGTGCGAACCGCCGCCGCGCCGCCGGGTGCGGCGCGCGGTCCGGCGGGGCGGGCGCGCGGTCCGGCGGGGCGGGCGCGCGGCTCGACCGCCCTGGACCGATCCGGACGACAGGTCCTACGGCCGTCCGCTCATGCCTCGTCGGCAGAGGCGCGGAAAGCACGGCCCACCAGGGCACCGAAGCCGACCGCCGGGTGCCCTGTGCCTGTTTCGCCGCGGATGACGCATCCTTGAGGTGTGGAGTTCCTCGGGGACGAGTCGGTCGAGCGGGAGGGGAGGGCGCAGGGGATGAGTTCCGGCGCACCTGCTCATAACGCTTCGGTGCACAACAAGGGACGTGGTGCCGCGGAGCAGGGGCCCGCAGGGCACCATGGACCGATGCGCGACGACGAGGCGGGCACTGCCCAAGGGGCGATCGGTGCGCTCGTTCACCGCGCTGTCGACGGGGACGAGCAGGCGACCCACGATCTGCTCGCCCATGTTCACCCCCTGGCGCTGCGGTACTGCCGCACCCGCCTGTCCCGGCTCCCGGGTGACGCCCGGCACTTCGTCGAGGACCTCGCCCAGGAGGTCTGCGTGGCGGTGCTCCTCGCGCTGCCCCGCTACAGGGACACCGGCCGTCCCTTCGAGGCGTTCGTCTTCGCCATCGCCGCGCACAAGGTGGCCGACCTGCAGCGCGCGGCGATGCGTCATCCCGGTCTGACAGCCCTACCCTCCGACGAGATGCCCGAGCGTCCCGACGATTCCCTCGGCCCGGAGGAGCGCGCTCTTCTCAACAGCGACGCCGCATGGGCCAAGAAACTGCTGGCCAACCTGCCCGAGAACCAGCGCGAGCTGCTTCTGCTGCGCATCGCCGTGGGCCTCACAGCGGAGGAGACCGGCCAGATGTTGGGAATGTCACCCGGCGCCGTCCGGGTCGCCCAGCACCGTGCGCTGAGCAGGCTGCGAGCTTTGGCGGAGCAGTGACCGCCACTGCGGAAACCATCCGCCGCCCGGTGCGCCCTCGGGCGCTGAACGGGCACCCGGACGATTCCGTACGAACATACGAAGACCGGAGCCGTGCGGGACCGTGGAATGAGACACTCCCACTTCCCGTTAGCATGGACATCCGCACCGATCAAGGCCATTTGGGGAAGGTGTCATGACTGCGAACGTCGACGGAGTGCCCGGAAAATTCGCGACACTCGGGCTGACCTACGACGACGTGCTGCTGCTGCCGGGTGCATCCGAGGTGCTCCCCAACGCGGTCGACACCTCGTCCCGCATCTCGCGCAACGTCCGTGTGAACATCCCGCTGCTCTCGGCGGCCATGGACAAGGTGACCGAGTCCCGCATGGCGATCGCGATGGCTCGCCAGGGCGGTGTCGGCGTCCTGCACCGCAACCTGTCCATCGAGGACCAGGCCAACCAGGTCGACCTGGTGAAGCGCTCCGAGTCCGGCATGGTCACCGACCCGATCACCATCCACCCCGACGCCACGCTTGCCGAGGCCGACGCGCTGTGCGCCAAGTTCCGCATCAGCGGCGTCCCGGTCACCGACGGCAACAAGAAGCTGCTCGGCATCGTCACCAACCGTGACATGGCCTTCGAGACCGACCGCTCCCAGCAGGTGCGCGACGTCATGACGCCGATGCCGCTGGTCACGGGGCAGGTCGGCATCTCCCGCGTGGACGCCATGGAGCTGCTGCGCCGTCACAAGATCGAGAAGCTTCCCCTGGTCGACGACGAGGGCGTCCTCAAGGGCCTCATCACGGTCAAGGACTTCGTGAAGGCTGAGCAGTACCCCCATGCCGCGAAGGATGCGGAGGGCCGCCTGATCGTCGGTGCCGCCGTGGGCGCGAGCCCCGAGGCGCTCGAGCGCGCCCAGGCGCTCGCCGAGGCCGGGGTGGACTTCCTGGTCGTCGACACCTCCCACGGCCACAACAGCAACGCTCTCAGCTGGATGTCGAAGATCAAGTCGAGCGTCGGCATCGACGTGATCGGCGGCAACGTCGCGACGCGTGACGGCGCCCAGGCGCTGATCGACGCCGGTGTCGACGGAATCAAGGTGGGTGTGGGCCCCGGATCGATCTGCACCACCCGTGTGGTCGCCGGCATCGGCGTTCCGCAGGTGACCGCCATCTACGAGGCGTCCCTCGCGGCCCGCCCGGCCGGCGTGCCGTTGATCGGTGACGGCGGTCTGCAGTACTCCGGCGACATCGGCAAGGCACTGGCCGCCGGTGCCGACACGGTGATGCTCGGCAGCCTCCTCGCCGGCTGCGAGGAGTCCCCCGGTGAGCTGCAGTTCATCAACGGCAAGCAGTACAAGTCGTACCGCGGCATGGGCTCGCTCGGCGCCATGCAGTCGCGCGGCCAGGCCAGGTCGTACTCGAAGGACCGCTACTTCCAGTCCGACGTCGCCTCCGACGACAAGCTCGTCCCCGAGGGCATCGAGGGGCAGGTGCCCTACCGCGGTCCGCTGGCCAACGTGCTGCACCAGCTTGTCGGCGGTCTGCGTCAGACCATGGGCTACGTGGGCGCCGCCACCATCGAGGAGATGGAGACCAAGGGCCGCTTCGTGCGGATCACCTCCGCGGGCCTCAAGGAGAGCCACCCGCACGACATCCAGATGACGGTCGAGGCACCGAACTACAGCCGCAAGTAGGCAGTGGCCTCCCGAGGGCGGCCCCGGAGTGTCCGGGGCCGCCCTCGCCGTATGTCCGGCGCGCCGACTGCCACGGCCGTCGGGGATACTGGAAGGCGCTGCAACGCATCAGGGAAAGGCCACAGACGTGACTGAGATCGAGATCGGGCGAGGCAAGCGGGGCCGCCGGGCGTACGCCTTCGACGACATCGCCGTCGTCCCCAGCCGCCGTACGCGGGACCCGAAGGAGGTCTCGATCGCCTGGCAGATCGACGCCTACCGCTTCGAGCTGCCCTTCCTGGCAGCCCCCATGGACTCGGTCGTCTCGCCGGCCACGGCGATCCGCATCGGCGAGCTCGGCGGCCTCGGTGTGCTGAACCTCGAAGGGCTGTGGACGCGGTACGAGGACCCGCAGCCGCTGCTCGACGAGATCGCCGAGCTGGACGCCGAGTCGGCCACGCGCCGTTTCCAGGAGATCTACGCCGCCCCCATCAAGGAGGAGCTGATCGGGCAGCGCATCAAGGAGGTGCGTGACTCCGGCGTCGTCACCGCGGCCGCGCTCTCCCCGCAGCGCACCGCCCAGTTCTCCAAGGCCGTCGTCGACGCGGGCGTGGACATCTTCGTGATCCGCGGGACGACGGTCTCCGCGGAGCACGTCTCCAGCTCGCACGAGCCGCTCAACCTGAAGCAGTTCATCTACGAACTCGACGTCCCGGTGATCGTCGGCGGCTGCGCCACCTACACCGCGGCCCTGCACCTGATGCGCACCGGTGCGGCCGGCGTCCTGGTGGGCTTCGGCGGCGGTGCCGCACACACCACCCGCAACGTGCTGGGCATCCAGGTCCCCATGGCCACCGCGGTCGCCGACGTGGCCGCCGCCCGCCGTGACTACATGGACGAGTCCGGCGGCCGGTACGTGCACGTGATCGCGGACGGCGGCGTCGGCTGGTCGGGCGACCTGCCCAAGGCGATCGCCTGCGGTGCCGACGCGGTGATGATGGGCTCCCCGCTCGCGCGCGCCACCGACGGCCCGGGCAAGGGCAACCACTGGGGCATGGAAGCCGTCAACGAGGAACTGCCCCGTGGCAAGAAGGTCGACCTGGGCACCGTCGGCACCATCGAGGAGATCCTCACCGGCCCGTCCCACACGTCCGACGGCTCGATGAACCTCTTCGGTGCCCTGCGCCGCGCCATGGCCACCACCGGGTACAGCGAGCTGAAGGAGTTCCAGCGGGTCGAGGTGACGGTGGCGGACTCGCAGCACCGGCGATGACGTGATGCCGCGCTCGCTCTGAGCACGGCGGACGCCCTTGAGAGTGACGACGGGCCCGGCCACCACGACGGCATGTGGGGCGGCCGGGCCCCGTCGTGTGTCCGGTGGGGGAGTGGTGAGGGCGCGTGGCGCGGTAAGGGGGCGTGCGGTTGCTTTCGGGGTGAATACCGGGGGAAAGGCCGTTTCGAGTCGATGGTGTCCGTGTCCGGCGGCTCAGTTCTCGGGGTCGCCCCCTTCCAAGGACACGTTCCGGACCTCGCCCTTCGGGGCCCGGACCGATTCCGAACGGACCGCCCAACCGGGCTGACGGGCGGCCTCGTGGAAGGGGGCGTGCCCATGGGTCGCCACCGCGAGCCCACCCGCTGGAACCGGATCCGTCTGTGGACGGTGGAGTGCCGGAGGGGGTGGATCTTGCGGATCTTTGGATGGTGAGCGGCCACCCCTACGAGAATTAGGGGTGGACACTCCGTGATCCATCCGGAGCCTGCCGCAGTCAGCCGCTGCGGTGGGCTCCACCTGAATCCCAAGGTACCCACGCTGAGTGCCGCCCACCACCAGCCCTTGGAGCGCGAGGCGTCGTGGACGCCCCCTCTCACAACCGGTGCGCCGCCCCCGTCGGGGTGGCCCCGCGCGTGTCCAGCAGCAGCTGGGCCTTCACCGACAGGCCCTGCAGGTCGTACGTGCGGTGCTGCTGGAGCAGGATCGTCAGGTCGGCGTCGGCGGCGGCCTCGTACAGGGAGTCGGCGCGCGGGAGGGGGCGGTCGAGCACGCTCCAGGACGGGACGTGCGGGTCGTGGTAGCTGACGGAGGCGCCCAGCTCCATCAACCGCGTCGCGATCTCCTGCGCGGGGCTGCCCTGCTGGTCGGCGAGGTCGGCCTTGTAGGTGACGCCGAGGAGCAGCACGCGTGCGCCGCGTGCCGACTTGCCGTGTTCGTTGAGGAGGGCGGCGGCACGCTGTACGACGTAGTGGGGCATCCGTCCGTTGACCTGCTGGGCGAGTTCTGCCATCCGCAGGGTGCGGCCGGCGTGGGCGGTCAGGTCCTGTGCGACGGCGTGGCCGCCGACGCCGGGGCCGGGGCGGAAGGCGTGGAAGCCGAAGGGTTTGGTCTCCGCGCAGCGGATGACGTCCCACAGGTCGACGCCCAGATCGTGGCAGAGCACGGCCATCTCGTTGACGAGGGCGGTGTTGACGTGCCGGAAGTTGGTCTCCAGCAACTGCACGGTTTCCGCTTCCCGTGGGCCGCGCGCGCGTACGACCTTGTCGGTGAGCCTCCCGTAGAACGCGGCGGCCGACTCGGTGCAGGCCGGGGTGAGCCCGCCGATGACCTTCGGGGTGTTGGCGGGGGTGAAGTCGCGGTTGCCGGGATCGACGCGGCTGGGGGAGTAGGCGAGGTGGAAGTCGCGGCCCGCGCGGAGCCCGGATCCGGATTCGAGCAGGGGGCACAGGAGTCCCTCGGTCGTCCCGGGTGGGGCCGGCGACTCGAGGATCACCGTGGTGTGCGGGCGCAGCCGCGCGGCCAGGGTGCGGGCGGCCGTCTCCACCTGGCTGAGATCCAGCCCGCCTTCCGCGCCGGGTGGGGCCGGTGCGCAGATGACCGCCGTCCGTACCCGGCCGAGTTCGACCGGGCTGGTCATCACCCGGAACCCCTGCGCGACCATGCGGCGCAGTTCGGCGGGGCTGAGGGAGGCGGCCTCCGGGCCGGTCCGGTAGCCGATGGTGGGGATGCCGGCGGCGACGGCGGCCTGGGCCAGGGGCAGGCCGTACGGGCCGAGTCCGATGACGGCGAGATCTGCGGGCATGGCGTGGGCCGTCCTTCCCAGTAACCGAAGTGGGACAGGCGCGCAAGCCCTGTGGACAGAACGAGCGAGCGCAATGTCAGACTAGGAGTAAATATGACCGATTTGCTGTATTGATCGGTCGAGTTTCGGCGAGTCGCCGCGAGGGTCGTCCACAGGCTGGGAGTACGCGGTGGCTGTGGTCGGGCAACCCGGCCAGAATTTGGGCATGAGGGAGGGGGAACCGGGCTTCGCCCCACGGGTGCGGCCGATGCGACCGACGAGCGGGAGGCAGCGGTGAGGACAGCGACACTGGGACCGGCGGAGCGCGCCGAGTCACTCGCATCCATGGCCGAGCGTGAGCTGGACGTCCTGGTGGTGGGCGGCGGTGTGGTGGGTGCCGGCACCGCGCTCGACGCCGTGACCCGTGGTCTGTCCACGGGTCTGGTCGAGGCGCGTGACTGGGCGTCGGGCACCTCCAGCCGGTCCAGCAAACTGATCCACGGCGGTCTGCGTTACCTGGAGATGCTCGACTTCGCCCTCGTACGGGAGGCATTGAAGGAGCGTGGCCTGCTGCTGGAGAAACTCGCTCCGCATCTGGTGAAGCCGGTGCCGTTCCTCTACCCGTTGCAGCACAGGGGCTGGGAGCGGCTGTACGCCGGGGCGGGCGTCGCGCTCTACGACACCATGTCGATGGCCCCCGGGCACGGACGCGGGCTCCCCGTGCACCGCCACCTGAGCCGTCGTCACGCACTGCGTGTGGCACCGTGTTTGAAGAAGGACGCCCTGGTCGGGGCGTTGCAGTACTACGACGCCCAGATGGACGACGCCCGGTTCGTGGCGACCCTGGTGCGCACCGCGGCGGCGTACGGCGCGCGAGTCGCCAACCGTGCCCGGGTGACCGGTTTCCTGCGCGAGGGCGAACGGGTCGTCGGCGCCCGGGTGCGGGACGTCGAGGGCGGCGGGGAGTACGAGGTCCGTGCCAAGCAGGTCGTCAACGCCACCGGAGTGTGGACCGACGACACCCAGGCGATGGTGGGCGAGCGGGGCCAGTTCCACGTACGGGCCTCCAAGGGCATCCACCTGGTCGTCCCCAAGGACCGCATCCACTCCACGACCGGGCTCATCCTGCGCACGGAGAAGTCCGTCCTGTTCGTCATCCCGTGGGGCCGGCACTGGATCGTCGGGACCACGGACACCGGCTGGGACCTCGACAAGGCACACCCGGCCGCGTCCAGCGCGGACATCGACTATCTGCTCGAGCACGTGAACTCGGTGCTCGCGGTCCCGCTCACCAGGGACGACGTCCAGGGCGTGTACGCCGGCCTCCGGCCGCTGCTCGCAGGGGAGTCCGACGCCACCAGCAAGCTGTCGCGGGAGCACACCGTGGCGCATCCCGTCCCCGGACTCGTCGTGGTCGCGGGCGGCAAGTACACGACGTACCGGGTGATGGCCAAGGACGCGGTGGACGAGGCCGTGCACGGTCTCGACGTACGCGTCGCCGCCTGCGTCACCGAGGACATACCGCTGGTGGGCGCCGAGGGGTACCGGGCGTTGTGGAACGCGCGGGCGCGGATCGCCGCGCGCACCGGACTGCATGTGGTGCGGGTCGAGCACCTGCTGAACCGGTACGGGACGCTGGCGGAGGAGGTCCTGGAACTGGTCGCCGAGGACCCCTCGCTGGGCGAACCGCTGCAGGCGGCCGACGACTACCTGCGCGCCGAGGTCACCTACGCCGCCTCGCACGAGGGGGCGCGTCACCTGGACGACGTGCTGACCCGGCGCACCCGCATATCGATCGAGACGTTCGACCGGGGTACGCGCAGCGCACGGGAGGCCGCCGAGCTGATGGCGCCGGTGCTGGGCTGGGACAAGGACCGGATCGAGCGCGAGGTGCGGCACTACGAGAAGCGGGTGGAGGCCGAACGGGAGTCGCAGCGTCAGCCGGACGACCTGACGGCGGACGCGGCACGGCTGGGAGCGCCGGACATCGTTCCGATGTAGGCCGGCGCGAGTCGGGGTGCTTCCGCTCGAGCTTCACTCGAACGAGTGTCGTGGACTGGGATCTCTGTCCGGAACCCGGGCGTTCTACCAGGTGCGGGGGCAGAACTCGGCCGCGAGTACCGCGGGTACGAGACCGGGGTCCGCCATCGCGTCCGTGTTCACCCGGAGGGTGAGGACATGCCCGCCGTCGGCGGTGGTCGCGGTGCGCACGTAACTGCCGGAGATGTGTCCGTTGTGCCCCCACACAGTGGTGCCGCACGGAAGCTTCACGGGGAACAGGCCCATGCCGTACGAGCCGTCTGCGGCGCGGGTGTCGAGCATCTCGCGCAGTTGGCGCGGGGGCAGCAGTTCACCGCCGAGCAGACTCGCGTAGAAGCGGTCCAGATCGGTGAGCGTGGTCACCAACTCGCCCGCGGCGCCGGCCACCCGCGGGTCGAGTTCGGTGACGTCGGTTCCGTCGGTGGCGTAGGCGCGGCCGTGCGGAGAGGGCAGAGAGGTGCGGGAGCCGGGGAAGGAGGTGCCCGTCAGACGCAAAGGAGAGATGATGCGCCGCTCGGCCTCGGCGGCATACGAGCGGCCGGTGACGTGTTCGACGACCAGGCCGAGCAGGACGTAGTTGGTGTTCGAGTAGGCGAAGTGGCCGGGGTCGGCCGGGGAGTGGGTGAGTGCGATACGCAGTGCCTGACGCGGAGTGACGGGGGCGGTGCCACCGGTGTCCTTGGCGAAGTCGTACAGGCCGCTGGTGTGGTTGAGCAGGGAACGCAGGGTCAGCGTGCGGCCGTCGTTGCCCGCTCCTCGCACCAGTCCCGGAAGATGTTTCTCCACGGTGTCGGAGAGCGACAGGCGGTGCTCGTCCGCCAGTTGCAGGACGACCGTCGCGATGAACGTCTTCGTGACGCTGCCGGCACGGAAGTGGTCTGCCCGGGTGATGCCCTCGCCGGCGGAGGCATAACGCGGGCCGGCCTCCCCCAGGGCGAGGAGGGCCGCCGCCGGGGCCCCGCCCTGTGTGACCAGCAGCGGGAGGAGTGCGTCCGCCGGCGGGACCGGCAGAGTCGAGGGAGCGGTCGGGGGCAGGGCGAGCGAAGCCACGGACACAGCGATGGCCAGTAGCGTCCGAGGCGGCGGCATCCCGGTTCCTCTCTCGTCGGAGGGACATCATGCAAGGCCGCGGAACATGTCCTTCACCCGGGTTCCGGGTGCGCCGGGCGTGAGGCGTCGCCAGGGGCACCCTGGGCGTGGAGCACTTGTCGGGTGAGGGACAATGAAGGCTCTGTCAGGGCGGGTTGCATGAGGGGACGCATGTCGGAGCCGGAGCGGGCGGGGACACCCCGTCAGGACGAGAGCGCACGTCTCCTCGCCGGGCGGTACCGGCTGGGAGATGTGCTCGGCCGCGGCGGCATGGGGACGGTGTGGCGAGCCGTGGACGAGACCCTGGGGCGGACGGTCGCCGTCAAGGAACTCCGGTTCCCGTCGAGCATCGACGAGGAGGAGAAGCGGCGGCTGATCACACGGACGCTGCGCGAGGCCAAGGCGATCGCGCGGATCCGCAACAACAATGCAGTGACGGTCTTCGACGTGGTCCAGGAGGATGACCGGCCCTGGATCGTGATGGAGCTCGTCGAGGGCAAGTCGCTGGCCGAAGCCATCCGGGAGGACGGCCTGCTGGAGCCCCGGCGTGCCGCCGAGGTCGGGCTCGCGGTGCTCGACGTGCTGCGCTCCGCGCACCGAGAGGGCATTCTGCACCGGGACGTGAAGCCGTCGAACGTGCTGATCGCCGAGGACGGCCGGGTCGTGCTCACCGACTTCGGCATCGCCCAGGTCGAGGGCGACCCGTCCATCACCTCGACCGGCATGCTCGTCGGCGCCCCCTCCTACATCTCTCCGGAGCGGGCCCGTGGGCACAAGCCGGGGCCGGCGGCCGATCTGTGGTCACTCGGCGGGCTGTTGTACGCGGCGGTGGAGGGTGCGCCGCCGTACGACAAGGGTTCCGCGATCGCGACGCTCACGGCGGTGATGACCGAGCCGCTCGAGGAGCCCAGGAACGCGGGACCGCTCAGGGACGTCATCTACGGGCTGCTCAACAAGGACCCTGCCCAGCGGCTCGACGACACTCGCGCGCGGGCCATGCTGAGCGCGGTGATCCACGCACCCGGGGGCAAGCGGAGCGACCCGGAACCGGCGGACGCGACGAAGGTCGTGCCGCTGCCCGAACAGCCCGGTGGGCGCGCCGGTGGTGGAAGCAAGCGGGGCGAGGAGGCCGGGGAACGGCTGCGCGGTGCGATGCGTTCCGTGCGGAAGGCCGCGGTGGCCGCCGGCTCGGCCGGTGCCGCGGCGGCGACACGCGCCAAGTCCGGCAGTGACGCCGGCAGTTCGGCGGCCGGCACGGCCCCTGCGGCCACGGTGTCCGGAACCCGGCCTGAGGGACGGCCGACTGTGGGGTCCCCCTCGGGTTCCGGATCGGCCTCGACACCGGGTTCGACCCGCGGCTCCGGTGCGGACTCGGGCCCGACGCCGCACCCGGCACCCGGCGGGCCGTCCAACAGGACTTCGGAAGCGCGGAGTTCGGGGTGGCCCGTGATGGCGCCGCCGGATCTGCCGGCGAGGTCCGCGCCGAAAGCGTCGCTCACCGACGTGGTGCCGCGGCGGACGCTGGTCGTCATCGCGGTGGTCGTGGTGCTCGCCGTGCTCGGTACCGTGCTGGCCATCGTGCTCAACAGCGATGGCGACGAGAACGGTGCGGGGGCGAAGGGCGGCGGCACGGACAAGGTCGCCTCCAGTCAGGCGCCCAGCGCCGACACCAGGAACGCCGAGGGCACCGAGGCCGAGGCCGACACCAAGAAAGCCGAGGACGGTACCGGTACCGACGGTGCGGCGAACGGGTCGGTGGACCCGGGAAACGGCACGGGAGGGGAACCGGAATCCGGCGACGCCGGTTCGGAAGAGAGCGCGGCGGACGATCCGGCCGGGGGCGGCGAGGGCGCCTCGGCGGTGAAGGCGACGCACAACGGGAGCCAGGGGTACTCGATCGGTCTGCCCGAGGGCTGGAAGTACCGGTCGACGGACGGGGCCGGGGACCGCTTCACCGGGCCCGACGGACAGAGGCTCCTCGTCGCCTGGACGTCCACGCCGAAGGGCGACCCGGTGGCCGACTGGAAGAACCAGGAACGCGGCATGGTGCGTCCGCAGTACAAGAGGATCCGCATAGAGGCGGTGGACTACCGGGGGTGGAACACCGCCGACTGGGAGTTCACCTACGTGGACGGGGGGACGAAGTACCGGACCATCGACCGGGGGTTCGTCGTCGACGGCCGGTACGGGTATGCGCTGATGTACTCGGCGAAGGCCGCCGACTGGGACGGCGGGCAGCGCAAGGAGACGTGGCAGGTGCTGACGCAGTCCTTTGAACCCAAGTCCTGAGCACGGGTGACCGCTTGATCGGGGAGTGAGATGTGGCATCCCCTCTCTGCGGGTTGCCCCCGGCACGTATCGTGAGTGTTCGCGGGCCGTACGCAGCCGGAACGGGCCGCTGGGCGAGCGGAACCGACCGACCATACTGCCGGGGGAGGCACAGTGGACGAATACGCGGGACGAGTTCTCGCTGATCGCTACCGTCTGCCGCTGCCGCCCTCCGACGAGTACGAACTGACCGAGACCCGCGCCTTCGACACCTACAGCGGACAGGAAGTCCTGGTCAGGCAGGTGCCGTTGCCGGAAGTCGTCGAAGCCGAGGTGCTCGACGCGGAGGGGCTGCCCGACGGTTTCACGGCGCGTGACGGAAGCGTCCGGCGGACCGCCGGACGTACCGGCGATCGCGTGGGCGCACGACGGCCCACCGATCCCGTGGCGCGGCGCGCGGTCGAGGCCGCGCAGGCCGCGGCGGCCATCCCCGACCATCCGCGGCTGGACCAGGTCTTCGACGTGTTCGCGGAGGGCGGTTCCCTGTGGATCGTCAGCGAACTGGTGTCCGCCCGCCCCCTGGCGGCGCTGCTGGCCGAGCAGCCGCTGACTCCGTACCGGGCGGCCGAGGTCGCCTCGGACGTCCTGATGGCGGTGCGGGTCCTGCACGCCCATGGCTGGGTGCACCGGAACATCACCCCGCGCACGGTGCTGGTCTGTGACGACGGCCGGGTGATGCTCACCGGCCTCGCCGTCGGCGCGGCGGAGGAGGCGCTGTGCGGGTACGACCCGGTGCCTGCTGAGGACCCCCTCGTCGCGCACACTCCCGCCTCGGGTACTCCCGTTCCGGATGCCGCGGTGCCGGGGGCGGGAGCGACCGGGGAGCTGGGACCGGTAACACCCACGGGCACGGGCATGGGCGCTTCGGCTCCGCAGCGCACTCCGTCGTGGCCTCCCGGCTTCACGGCCGACTCGGACCCGAACCCCGACGCCGCGCGGCGGGCCGCCATCGAGGCGCGGGCCGGCCGGTTGCCCGGTGGCGGGACGGCGAACCCGGCCGACGGCGCCTCCGCCACGGCGGCCCCACGGCCCGTCGACAGCGCCGAAGACGTCAGGGCCGCGCGCGCGGGGGCGATCGCCGCGTACCGGGCGGGCACCCGCGCCGCCGCCCGGGTGCAGGAGGCACAGCGGACAGGCCGGGCCGCCCTGCCCGGCGCCGGGCAGACCGGCGGGACCGGTGTGCAGGCCGGGGCGGTTCCGCCGGGGCAGGTAGCCGACCCCTACGGCGTGGGAACCGTCGGCGGATCCGGCGCCACCCCTCGCGGCGGACCCGACGCCGCGTTGCCGCCCGGCGGTTCCACGTCAGCACCCGCGCTCAGCCCCGCGACCGGTGCGGCGGACTCGGGAGGCTTCGCCCCGTCCGGCGGGGCCACCCCGCCCGCCCGCTGGGACGAGTCGGCGGTCCACACACCCGCGCGCCGGGTCCCCACCACCGCACTGGCCGCCGAGCGGGCACGGCAGGCGCGGATGGCCGTCGTCGGCCCCGTGACGGAGCGGTGGGCACCGGAGCAGGCCGGGCCCGTGCACGAGAACTGGCAGCTGGCCGCGCCCATCGGCCCCGCGACCGATCTGTGGGCTCTGGGCGCGCTCCTGTTCCGGGCCGTGCAGGGCCACGCGCCCTACCCGGAGGAGTCGACGGCCGAACTGGTGCAGATGGTGTGCGCCGAACCCCCCGCGTTCGCCGAGGAGTGCGGGCCGCTCAGGCCGGTCGTGGAGTCGCTGCTGCGTCAGGACCCCACCGAGCGGCTGGACTTCGAGGAGTTGCGCGGCTGGCTGCGTTCACTGGTGCGGTCGGCGCCCGAGCCGGAGGCCGGCGTACACGTCATAGCGGCACCACCGGTCGACACCAGCCGTCTGCCCGTCGTACGGCGCCGGGGCGAGCTGGTGCGCAGACGCCGCGCCGCACTGCCCGCGCACCACGGACGGCACAAGCGGGCCAAACAGGAGTCGGGCTCCCCGCGACGGCTGGGCCGCACCCTGCTCCTGCTGGTGCTGTTCGCCATGGCCGCGGCGATCGCGTACGCCGTCCTGTTCATGCCGAAGGCCGGAGAGGAGACCGGAGGCGCGGGTACGGCCGACCGTACCGGCGCCTCCGGAGAGGTCGGTGAGGCATCTCCGTCGCGGGAGGCCGGCGGAGCGCCGGGCGTCGGCGACTCCTCGACGAAACCGGACGACTCGAAGAACCCGAAGGGTGGCGCCGAGGAGTCGGCCGCGTCCAACGAGACGCAGACCACCGGCCCCGGCGCCGCCGAGGGCTTCACCCTGCGCGAGGACCCGGAGGGTTTCCGGGTCGCCGTCGCCGAGGGCTGGCAGCGCACCGGGAAGAACGGCAGCGGCCAGGTCGTCTACTCCAGCGGCGACTTCGAGTTGATCGTCGTACCGGGCCGGGACAGTGCCTCGCGGTACGGCGACGATCCGATGGCCTATCAGCGAGACGACGAGCGTGAGCTCCAGCCGTACCGCGATTCCAGCTGGGCCACGTCCACCGGGCTGAAGACCATCGAGGTGGGCGGACGAACCATGGCCGAGGGACAGTTCACATGGACCGGCGGCGACGGGGGCGAGCTGTACGTCCGTAACCTCGCGACGCTGATCGACGGCCGGTACCACGTCGTACAGGTGCGTGGCCCGGAGGGCGAACGGGACGAGGTGAGCCGGCTGTTCGAGCAGGCGTCGACGACGTACCGGTTCACCGGCTGACCGGGGAAGCGGCGAGGAAGCGGCAGGGAGGCCCCCGAGGGCCGCACGCCTCCGCAGGTGCTTCGGTTGCCTCCCGTCCCGCACAGCGACAACCATCACAGTGCGGTCTCCATGGCCCCCCTTCGGTTCCCAGGGCCGACCCGGGTACCTACCCTGACGTTGTCAAGACCATTGCGGGGCAAGGTGAATGAGATACAGGATCGGCTCGTCGCGGGCCGCTACCGGCTGGGCGAAGCCATCGGCAACGGTGGGATGGGCCGGGTGTGGCGCGCGCATGACGAGGTGCTGCACCGATCCGTCGCGGTCAAGGAGCTGACCGCCGCTCTCTACGTCTCCGACAGCGAGCAGGCCACGCTGCTGGCGCGCACCCGCGCCGAGGCGCGCGCGGCGGCACGGATCAACCACTCCGCGGTCGTCACGGTGCACGACGTACTGGAGCACGACGGCCGCCCGTGGATCGTCATGGAGCTGGTCGAAGGCCACTCGCTCGCCGACGCCGTGAAGGAGCGGGAGCGTGTCGAGCCCCGTGAGGCGGCACGGATCGGCCTGTGGGTGCTGCGCGCCCTGCGGGCCGCGCACGCCGCCGGTGTGGTGCACCGTGACGTCAAGCCCGGCAACGTGCTCCTCGGTGGCGACGGACGCGTGCTGCTCACCGACTTCGGCATCGCGCAGATAGAGGGTGACACGGCGATCACCCGGACCGGAGAGGTCGTCGGCTCGGTCGACTACCTCGCACCCGAGCGCATCCGCGGCCAGGACCCCGGACCCTCCTCCGACCTCTGGGCGCTCGGCGCCACGCTGTACACGGCGGTGGAGGGCAGATCACCGTTCCGCCGGACGTCCCCGCTGACCACCATGCAGGCGGTCGTCGAGGAGGAGGCCGGTGAGCCGCGGTACGCCGGCCCGCTCGCACCCGTCATCAGCGCACTCCTGCGCAAGGATCCGGCCATGCGGCCCGACGCGGCGGCGACCGAGCAGATGCTCGCCGAGGCCGCGGAGGGGCGTCGGCCGAACTCGGCGCAGACGTACGTGCCGACGCAGGCCGTCGGCACACCCGCACCCGCACCTACACCTGCACCTGCACCTGCACCCGTGCCGACGCCGTACGGGCCCGAGGCGGGTGTGGGTGCCACGGCCGTCCAGCCGCCTTCCACGGCCGTGGCCGCCGGAACCCGGCGGCGCGGACGCCCGCGCCTGATCGCCCTGGTCGTGGTCCTGGCCGCACTCGCCGGCGGGAGCGCCGCGGTGCTGCTGCACGAGGGTGAGGGCAACGCACAGGGCGGTGGCGGTACTTCGGCGGCGCCTTTCGGCACGACCACGCCCGACGCGACCAGTGGTACGGGCGACGACACCGAGCAGACGGACGGCCTGCCGGAGGGCTGGGTGCGCCGCACCGATCCCTTCGGCTTCAGCATCGTCCTGCCCGGCGAGGACTGGGAGCGGGTCGTCTTCGACGAGGAGACCCGCCAGGTCGACTACACGCCCGACGGTGGCAAGCACTTCATCCGTATCGCCGCCGACGAATCCCCCGACTTCGACGATCCGTACGAGCACCTGAGAGACCTGGACCAGCAGATAGGACAACGGCTGGTCGACTACCGGCAGGTGGGTCTGGAGCGCCGCGTCTACCGCGACCGCAAGAGCGCGCGGCTCGAGTACTCCTGGACAGCGCTGCCCAAGGACACGGAGTTCCCGGGGTCGTACCGGGCCGTCGACCAGATGTACCTCTCGCGCGACGGGGTTGAGTACGCGCTCTACATGGCGGCCCCGGCCGAGGACTGGGCCACGACGAGCAAGCAGTTCGAAACGATCCTGCAGGGGTGGCGCGAACCTCAGTAGCCGGGCGCGCTTGGCCGAATAGGCCTACCGGAGGGAACACATCCGGTGGGGCATGATGGGCCCATGGGGACCGAGGGGGAGCCCGGAAACGGGACGGCACGGAACAACGCCCGTGTCATAGCGGGACGTTACCGGCTGGAGGAGAGACTCGGCCGCGGTGGCATGAGCGTGGTGTGGCGGGCGACCGACCAATTACTCGGGCGTGACGTCGCCGTCAAGGAACTCCCCCTCGACGAGACGCTCTCCGCGGCGGAGGCCCGGCGGCAGCGGGACCGTACGCTCCGTGAGGCACGCGCGCTCGCCCAGTTGAGCCACCCGCACATCATCGTCGTCCACGATGTCGTCGAGGACGACGAACGTCCGTACATCGTCCTGGAGTTGATCGACGGCGGATCGCTGGCCGACCGTATCGCCACGCGGGGCCCGGTCGACGCCGCGGAGGCCGCGCGCATCGGCATCGACCTGCTCGGCGCGCTCCGTGGCGCCCACACGGCGGGTGTCCTGCACCGTGACCTCAAACCCGCGAACGTGCTGCTGGAGCGCGGCACCGACCGGGTCGTCCTCACCGACTTCGGGATCGCCCAGGTGGCGGGGGCCACCACGCTCACCGAGTCCGGTTCCTTCGTCGGCTCGCCCGAGTACACCGCCCCCGAGCGGATGTCCGGGGCCAGGACCGGCCCCGAGTCCGACCTGTGGTCGCTCGGCGCCCTGCTGTGCACGGTGCTCAGCGGTGAGTCGCCGTTCCGCCGGGACTCGATCGGCGGGGTCGTGCACGCGGTCGTGACCGAGGAGATACGGCCGCCCGCGCAGGCCGGTCCGATCCTGCCCGTCGTACGAGGCCTGCTGGAGCGCGACCCCGACCGACGGCTGGACGCGGACCGGGCCGAGGGGATGCTGCGGGCCTTCCGCGAGACGGGCCGCACACCGGAGCACCCGCCGCTCGGGTACGCCGTGGCGGCGGAGGCCGGGGGGCGGGCGGCCGGCGGGGCAGGGGCGGCCGGCGGAAGCGGGGCCGGGGAAGGAGTTGCCGGAGGATGGGCCGGGCGTTCCCCGGCCGACGGCCTCGCCGGGGAACGCCCGGCCCGACAGCCCACGCGGAGCGTGCTCGTGGCCGCGCTGGCCGTCGCCGCGATGGCGGGCGCCGGGGTGTCCGCGGCGGCGCTGCTCCTGGACCATGACGGTGACGGGAGCGGAGGCGGAGGAGGCGGTACGCCGTCCAGCACGGGACCGCGGACGCCCGCGAGCCAGTCCCCCGAACCCCGTCCGTCCGATACACCACGCCCGTCCCGCACGGGTCACCCGTCGGCCACGGTGTCTCCCACAGCGGTGCCTCCCACGACCGTCCCCACGGCTCCCGGCGCGTCCGTCACGTCCGATACGTCGCCCGACGCACCGTCCGATACGCCGTCCGGTGTGACGTCCGACGCGACGTCACCGGCCGCATAGTGGCGTAAACGGGAGATAAGCCGCAGGCGGAGTCACGGGTCTGTGACCGGACGGTGTTCGAAGTGGCTCCGTGAGGGGTTGGCGCGATATGGATGGAGCATGAGCAGCCACGGGGGAGCCCGCCACGGCGGAGTAGACGAGCCGACGAGTTTTGATCTGCAACCGCCGACCCCGAACCCGGGCCGGGTTCCGAACCCGACCGCGGCCATGCCGCATCCCGACAACCCGTACGCGTCCCCCACGCAGGTGGTGCCGCCACAGGCGCACACCCGGCAGGGACCGCCGCCGCAGCCGCCCCACTCGCCGCCGCCCTCCTCACAGCCGTCGCAGGACCCCGGCGTCGGTCGGCTCATCGCCGGTCGTTACCGGTTGCTCTCCAAGCTCGGGCACGGCGGCATGGGCACGGTGTGGCGTGCCGCGGACGAGACGGTGGACCGCGAGGTCGCCGTCAAGGAGCCCCGCGTCCCGGACCATCTTCCCGAACGCGAACGCGAACGCGCCAACGCCTTCGAGCGGATGCGCCGCGAGGCCCGTGCCGCGGCCCGGCTCGACCACCCGGCGGTGGTCAACGTCCATGACGTCGCGGTCGTGGACGGACAGCCGTGGATCGTGATGGAGCTGGTGCAGGGCCGCTCGCTGGGTGCCGTACTGCAGGAGGAGGGCACCCTCTCCGCGCGCGAGGCGGCCAGGGTCGGCCTGGAGGTGCTCGGCGCGCTGGAGGCCGCGCACGCGGCCGGCATCCTGCACCGGGACGTGAAGCCGGACAACGTGCTGCTCGGCCGGTACGACCGGGTCGTCCTCACCGACTTCGGCATCGCCCAGATCGAGGGCGAGACCAACCTGACCGACACCGGCGGCTTCGTCGGTTCGCCCGAGTACATCGCGCCGGAGCGGGTGTTGGGCCAGCGCCCCGGCCCCGCCTCCGACCTGTGGTCCCTCGGCGTCGTGCTGTACGCGGCCACGGAGGGGGTCTCGCCGTTCCGCCGCAGCAACACGCCCGCGACACTCCAGTCCATCCTCAACGCCGCGCCCGCGCCGCCGGCCGCCGCGAAGGGGCCGCTGGCCGAGGTCATCACCGGACTGCTGCAGAAGGACCCGGTGCACCGCCCGAACGCCGCGCAGGTCCGAGTGCTGCTGGAAGCAGTGGTCAACCCGCCCGTGCCCCCGCCCACGCAGGTCGTCCACTCCCCGGGCTTCGGCGACGGGTCCGGGCCCGCTTCCGGCGGCAAGGGTGGCGTTCGAATCGGTTACAGGACGCTGGCCGGTCTGGGGACGGCGGTCGTCGCCGGAGCGGTGGCCGCGTACCTGGTGATCGCGGACCCCTTCGCGGGCCCGCTGCCGGACGGCTGGGAGACCCACAAGGAGGAGGACGTCGCGGCGTCCGTGTCGGTGCCGAAGGGCTATCAGAGGTCCGTGCCCGACCGGAAGACGGACCAGGACCACTGGGTCAGGTACACGGACCACAGCGGCAGCATCTGGGTCGGTCTGACACTCGAGCGGAAGGCCGAGGACACCGGTAACGACATCGAGGGGTCCGCCGACGCCGAGATGTACGACGACAACAAGCGCTTCAAGGAGAGCGGCAACTACTCCCTCGACATGCCGGAGAACCCGACGACGGACCCGAAGCCCAAGCTCACCCACAAGGGGAAGCCGGCCGCGGAGAACACCGTCGTCTACACCACGGACGACAGCCAGAACCCCCGCCCGCGCGAGATGCGGATCTTCTACTACATGACCTCCGCCGAGGACATGTACAAGCTCACCATCAGCTACCCGGGCAAGGGCGACTTCACGGAGCGCGGGCGTGAGGTGGCGCAGACCGTGATCGACAACCTGGAGGTCGAGGAGTCCGCCAAGAAGTCCGCCGAGGAGCCGGTCGACGAACCCTGAACCGATCAACGTCCTGATCAGCGGGTTTGTTGCCAGCGTTCACTGGCGTGGTCTGTGAGTGGTCCGTGAATCTGTTACCGGCGGGTACACAAAGCGTCCGCGTGGGCATACCCTGCGGCTCATGACGGACGTGCAGACCACCCCGGACACCACCGGCACCAACCCTCTCGCCCCCGCCCCGGCGGGCGCCCGCACCGCGGCCGACGTGGTCACTCCCGAACTGGTCGCCCAGCTCACCAAGGGCGTCGTCGGTTCCGGGCGGACCGCCAACCACACGCCCTTCACCGGCCGGAAGCTGGCGGACCTCCCCGAGTCGACCCCCGAGGACGTGGAGCGGGCCTTCGAGGCGGCCCGCACCGCCCAGGCCGTGTGGGCGCAGATCCCGGTACGGCGGCGCGCCGCCGTTCTGCTCCGGTTCCACGACCTGGTGCTCGAACGCCAGGCCGAGGTGCTCGACCTGATCCAGCTGGAGACCGGCAAGGCCCGCCTGCACGCCCACGAGGAGGTCCAGGCCGTCGCCGTCGCCGCCCGTCACTACGGCCGCCGGGCCGCCGCGTATCTGCGGCCCAAGCGCCACGCGGGTGCCGTTCCGGCCCTCACGAAGGTCACCGAACTGCGTCACCCGCGCGGTGTCGTCGGCCAGATCGCGCCCTGGAACTACCCGCTCGAACTGTCCGTCGGCGACGCGCTCCCGGCGTTCGTCGCGGGCAACGCGGTCGTGATGAAGCCCGACACGGAGACCTGCCTCACCGCGCTCTGGGCCCGTGACCTGCTGATCGAGGCCGGACTGCCCGCCGACGTCTTCCAGGTCGTGCTCGGCGAGGGGCCGGTCGTCGGTCCGGAGGTCGTCCGGCACGCCGACTACGTCTCCTTCACCGGCTCCACCCGCACCGGCCGCGAGGTCGCCCGGAGCGCCGCCGCCCGCCTGGTCGGCGTCTCCCTCGAGCTCGGCGGCAAGAACGCCATGCTGGTCCTGGAGGACGCCGACCTGGACAAGGCCGCCGCCGGCGCCGTCCGCGCCTGCTTCTCCTCCGCGGGCCAGCTCTGCATCTCCATCGAGCGGCTGTACGTCCACGAGTCGGTCGCCGACGCCTTCCTGGACCGCTTCGCCGCCCGGACCCGCGCGATCCGCCTCGGCACTTCCCTGAGCTACGGCGCCGACATGGGCTCCCTGGTCGGCGAACGCCAGCTGGACGCCGTCACCCGGCACGTGGAGGACGCCGTCGCCAAGGGCGCCAAGGTGATCGCGGGCGGCACGGCCCGGCCGGACGTCGGGCCGTACTTCTACGAGCCGACCATCCTCGACGGCGTCGAGGAGTCCATGACCGTCTGCGCGGAGGAGACCTTCGGCCCGGTCGTCTCCCTCTACCGCTTCGGCTCCGACGACGAGGCCGTCGAACGCGCCAACTCCACCCCGTACGGCCTGAACGCCTCGGTCTGGACGAAGGACGCCCGGCGCGGCCGCGAGGTGGCCGGCCGGCTGCGCACCGGCACGGTCAACATCAACGAGGGGTACGCGCCCGCCTACGGCAGCGCCCAGTCGCCGATGGGCGGCATGAAGGACTCCGGTCTCGGCCGCCGGCACGGCGCCGAGGGCATCCTCAAGTACACGGAGGCCCAGACCGTCGCGCACCAGCGGCTGCTGCCGATGGCTCCCTCCCTCGGCCTGGACGACGAGCGGTACGCGGAGTTCATGAGCCGGAGCCTGCGTCTGATGAAGGCATTCCGTTTCCGCTAGCCCGCCCCACCCCGACCGGGCCGAGCCGGCGCCGCAGCCTTCGACGAGGAGAGCACGTGTCACAGGAGAACTCCGTCCAGGAACGGAACGACGAACACGAGGACGAAACGCCGCACGGCACGGCGCATGACACCGCGTACGACTACGACGTCCTCGTCGTCGGCTCGGGCTTCGGCGGTTCCGTCACGGCCCTGCGCCTGACCGAGAAGGGCTACCGCGTCGGCGTACTGGAAGCGGGCCGCCGCTTCACCCGCGACTCCCTGCCGAAGAACTCCTGGGACCTGAGGAACTACCTGTGGGCCCCCAGGCTCGGCATGTACGGCATCCAGCGCATCCATCTGCTGGGCAACGTGATGGTCCTGGCCGGCGCGGGCGTCGGCGGCGGCTCCCTCAACTACGCCAACACCCTCTACGTGCCGCCCAGACCCTTCTTCGACGACCCGCAGTGGCGCGACATCACCGACTGGCAGGACGAGCTGAAGCCGTACTACGACCAGGCGCGGCGCATGCTGGGCGTACGGCTCAACCCGACGACGACCCCGTCCGACGTGCACCTGAAGGCGGCGGCCGAGCGGATGGGCGTGGGCGACACCTTCCACATGGCCCCGGTCGGCGTCTTCTTCGGCGACGGCGAGGACGCCGACGGCACGGTGCGGGCGAAGCCGGGGCGGGAGGTGGCCGACCCGTACTTCGGCGGGGCGGGACCCGCGCGCCGGGCCTGTACCGAATGCGGCGAGTGCATGACCGGTTGCCGGCACGGCGCGAAGAACACCCTCAACGAGAACTACCTCCACCTCGCCGAGAAGGCGGGCGCGGTCGTCCACCCCATGACGACGGCCGTGTCGGTGACGGAGGACCCGCGGGGCGGATTCGCCGTCGCCACGCTCCCCACCGAAAACCGCCGCGACCGCCGCAAGGGCGGCGGGCGGACCTTCCGGGCCCGCCGCGTCGTGCTGGCCGCCGGCACGTACGGCACCCAGACACTGCTGCACCGCATGAAGGCCGACGGACGGCTCCCGCACATATCGGACCGGCTGGGCGAACTGACCCGTACCAACTCCGAGGCGCTGGTCGGCGCGCAGACCGACGACCGCCGCTATCGCAAGGCGACAGGGTCACCCAAGGTCGACTTCACCCGCGGCGTGGCCATCACCTCGTCGATCCACCCCGACGAGAACACCCATATCGAACCGGTCCGTTACGGTCGCGGCTCCAACTCGATGGGCGGCCTGTCGATCCTCCAGGTCCCGTACGCGGGCGGTGGTTCGGGCGCGGCCAGGGTGCTGGGCTGGCTGGGCAACGCGGCGAGGCACCCCTGGCTGATGGTGCGTTCGCTCTCCAACCGGCGCTGGTCGGAGCGGACCATCATCGGCCTGGTGATGCAGTCGTTGGACAACTCCCTGACGACGTACCTGAAACCGTCCGGGGCGGGCCGCGGGCTGCTCACCGCGCGGCAGGGCCACGGCGCCGCCAACCCCAAGCAGATCAAGGCGGCCACGGAGGGCGCGTCCGCCCTGGCGGCCGAGATCAACGGGTTCGCCGGTTCCAACATCGGCGAGCTGTCGGGCATGCCGCTCACCGCCCACTTCCTGGGCGGCTGCCCCATCGGCGCCACCCGGGACACCGGCGTGATCGACCCGTACCACCGCCTCTACGGTCACCCCGGCATCTCGGTCGTGGACGGGGCGGCGGTCTCGGCGAACCTGGGCGTGAACCCGTCCCTGACGATCACGGCACAGGCCGAGCGGGCCATGGCGTACTGGCCGAACAAGGGCGAACCCGACCCACGTCCGCAACAGGAGGCGGCCTATGAACGGCTCCAGCCGGTCGAGCCGAAGTCGCCGGCGGTCCCGGCGGACGCGTTCGGCGCGCTGAAGCTGCCGTTCCTGGGGATGCCGGCGGTGCCGCCGAAGAAGTAGCCGCGGCAGTCGGAGTGGTCGGGAGGTCCGGACGGTCCGGGTGGTCCGGGCGATCCGGAGAAGGGAAGAGGACCTGCGCCCCCCTCCGAGCGCAGGTCCTCTTCCCTATGTCTGCGGCGTGTTCACGCCACCTTGCTCACGGCGTGCTCACGCCACCGCACCGGCCTGGCGGCGACGCACCACGAACACCGCACCCGCACCGGCCACGACGGCGGCACCGCCGAGGAGTCCGATCATCGGAAGCGCGGAGCTGGAACCGGTCTCGGCCAGGCTGCCGGTGACCTTCGGGGTGTCGGCGGCCGGCTTCTTGTCCGTGACGGGGGCCTTGCCGCCTTCCTGCGGCTTGGTGCCCTCCGTGTCCGTACCGGCGGCCACGATCTGGAACTTGTACGACACGCCACCGAAGCCGACGCACTCGCCGTCGCTGTCGCCGTAGATCGTCGCGCCGAGCGAGAAGCCGGCGCCGACCGGGGCGGAGGCCTTCACATTGATCCGCATCGGGATGTTGACCTGGTAGCCGGCTTCGAGTTCGGTGCTGTAGCCGATGTAACCGGCCGCGTAGCCGTCCTCGTTGAGGTCGGCCCAGATCTTGTCCTCCGGGTCCCAGACCTGCAGCTGGACATGCTTGCTCCGGAACATGTCCTCGCCGTACTCATCGGGGGAGGCCCCGGCGAAGTAGTCGAGGTCCTCGAGGGTGGAGTCGGAGTTGTTCACCACGTCCAGCGAGAACTTGTGCCAGCCGCTGCCCACCGCGATCTTGCCGGGCAGGCCGGAGAAGCCGACGTCGACCTTGGTGTCCTCGCATATGGACGGCTCGGGGTCCGGAGTCTCGGACTCCTCCGGCTCCGACGCGCTGGGCGTGGGCTCGGGCGCGGAAGTGCTCGGGGCCGGGTCGGACTCGCTGGCCGTGGGCTCCGGCTCGGGCTCCTCGGCTCCGGGCTCGCCGGGCTCGTCCGTCTCGTCGTCGCCGGGGTTGTCGGTCGTCTCGGTGGCGGACGGCTCGGTGGACGGGTCGTCCGTCTCCGTCGGCTCGACCTCCTCGGGGGAGGAGATCGGCGACGGGTTTGTCGGGTCGTCGGTCGCGTACGCGGCCGGAGCCGCGAGGAGCGCAGCCGGGGCGATCACTGCTGTTGCGGCCGCAACAGCCATGGCGCGGCGGAGCTTCATGAAGACCTCGGTAAGTCAGGTGTACCGCCGGTTGCGGTACGCGTCAGGGGGGAGGACTCCGCGGTGGGGCGCGGGGTGTGGCCCGTGGTTCTGATGGGTTTGATCACCGAACCCCGTGAATGGTTGTCCTGACTCTGACAGGAATTTTATGTGAGGTGGATCACTCGTGTGGAGTGATCGGTGCGGACGTACGCTCACCCTTCGGTCCGCGTTGACGGAATCCGACACCTCTTGACAGAAAGCGCGTCACTCAGTGCCTGAGCAGCCATCCGAAGAGCCCACAAGACCGGAGCCCTCCACCCCGCCCGACGACGTGTGGGACACATTCTTCGCGGACAGTGAGCGCGACATCCGCGCCTCCGCCCCGAAGGAACCGTCCGCGCGGGCGCGGATGGTGACCGAGCGGCTGCGCGCCATGGACGAGGCGCAGGCCAGGTCGAACAGCGGTGGCGGGAAGCGTCGTTGGGGCCGGAACAAGCCCGCGGCCCCGCCCGCTCAGCCCGAGGGGTGGCGCACCGGGCCCGCCTGGCAGGAGATGAACGGCCGTACCACGCGCCGGCGCACGGGATGGAGCGTCGTCGGCGTGCTGGTGGCCGTGGCGGTGGCCGTGGTCGCCGTCAACCCGTCCGGCGCGCTCTCCTGGTTGCCCGGCGGTCCCGGTGACGGTTCGGGCACGTCGGACGGGGCGGGCGGGACGAATGGCGCCTCCGTCGCACCGCTGGCCCCCGAGACCGCCCGCCCCACGAGCGCCCCCTCCGCGGCCCCCGCCGATATGCCCACCCGGGAGCGGCCGTTCGCCGGATCTCCGGCCGCGCGGTGGGAGTCGGGAGCGGAGGCGATCCGGTTGCCGGAGGGGAAGGCGAAGGCCGTCAACGGTGTCTCCGCAGCCTCCGTCGAGGCGACCCTGGAGGGGGCGAGGGACTTCCTGATCGCCGCGAACCTCGACCATGAGGTGATCATGGGGGCCGAGCCGAAGGAGGCGCTGGCCCTCCTCGACCCGTTGATGGGGGACTACCTGACCGAGCTGCGCGCGGGGCTGCGCAAGCCCACGGTGGAGAACGACCCGGTGTGGACGTTCACCCGGTTCGACCCCGATGAGGTCGAACTGGTGGACGACGTGAGGGTTCGTGGACGTCTGACGGTCGAGCCCGTGCGCGGAACCGCCGGAAAGGCCGTGGTCAAGGGCGACTACACCTTCGTGTACGCGCTCGCCCGCCAGGGTGGGGACGAGGTGGCCCGGGTGATCGCGCGCCGGGTGATCGAGGTGGAGGCGGTGGACCCCGCCAGGTTCCAGGCGACCGGCGGACGCATCTGGCTCGGCGACATCAACAGCGAGATCAGCAACGACGACTGCCGGGACGGCGACGGAGTGATCCGCCCGCAGTTCCTCGCCGACCTGGAAGACGGTCCCGTACCGACGGGGGAGGCACGGGATCCGTACGACCGGAGCCAGGGGTTGGAGGGGGCCGCCGAGGAATGCGGCGTCGTGTCCCGCACCTGACACCGCGTCCCGCACGGGAATCGGCCGCAGGGGGAGGACCCCGCCGGTCGGCCCCGGGCGTCCCCGGGGCCGACCGTCCTCTTGGGTGACCGGGCTGCTGTCCCCTGCCGTCCGGTCACCTGTCCGGAACGAGGTCCCACGACGCACGGCGCGATCCGTACGTCCCATCGCTCCGGCGAGCCACGCGTGGTTCTTTCGAGCCCGCCTCTGGCTGACACGGACACCCGTACCAACGGCGCGACCGCGGCTCCGGTCACGCGCCGTACGGGTGAGGGGGGATGCGTACGTGTGTGCCTGGAACGCGGATTCAGTCACCGGCGGCAGACCCCGGTGTCCGGCCGGCTCAGATCCTGCCGCGACTCAGCTCCAGCAGGGTCATCGCGAGCGCGGTGCCCGACTTGCCCAGGGCGTCCCTGTAGTGGCTGAGGATCTCCATCTCGCGGGAGAGGTTCACGCGCCGGCCGCCGGAGGCGATCCGTTCCCGCTGGATGACGGCCGACACGGCCATCCGTTCCTGGACCAGGCCGATGATCCGATCGTCGAGCGCGTCGATCCGCTCGCGGGCGCCGGTGATCACGTCGGCGGCCTCGGCGGTGCGGGCGCCGGTCCTCTCGGCGGTCGTGCTGTCGACGGCCGTGATGTCGGTGGTGGTGGTCATGGCGGGGCTCCTCGCTGGATGTGTGGGGTGCCCTGGAACGACCGGGTCCGAAAACGCCAGGCGCCCCGGACCTTGTCGGCCCGGGGCGCCTGGGAAGTCGCTTGTCAGTTGCTCAAGCAGCACGACCATGGCAGCCGGTGGGCCGGTTGCCATAGGTAAAGAGGAAAGCCGAGAAGGCCGCGTGCGTGAACATGGGTCCCAGTATGCCGCGCTCGCCCCGGCCCGCCAACACGGGTCGCATGGTGAGACGGGCCCCCGCCGTGCGCGGCTGCGGTGGCCAGCGGTGGCCAGGGGAGGGCCGCACGTCCACCGGCTAGAATCGGAAGACACCAGAACCGCCCACCGCCGGAAGGCACCTCGTGTCATCAGCGACTTCCGCTGCCAACGCGCCCGACACCGTCCTGGTCGTCGACTTCGGCGCGCAGTACGCCCAGCTCATCGCCCGTCGCGTCCGCGAGGCGCGGGTCTACAGCGAGATCGTGCCGAGCACCATGCCGGTCGCGGAGATCCTTGCCAAGAACCCGGCGGCGATCATTCTCTCCGGCGGCCCCTCGTCGGTGTACGAGGAGGGCGCCCCCACCGTCGACCGCGCGCTCTTCGAGGCCGGCGTCCCGGTCTTCGGCATGTGCTACGGCTTCCAGCTCATGGCGCGGACCCTGGGCGGCCAGGTGGACAACACCGGCGCGCGTGAGTACGGCCGTACGGACCTGCACGTCTCCAAGTCGTCCTCCACCCTCTTCGAGGGCACCCCGGACGAGCAGGCCGTGTGGATGTCGCACGGCGACGCCTGCTCCGCCGCCCCCGAGGGATTCACCGTGACCGCCTCCACGGAGGTCGTCCCGGTCGCCGCCTTCGAGAACGACGACAAGAAGCTCTACGGCGTCCAGTACCACCCCGAGGTGATGCACTCCACGCACGGGCAGCAGGTGCTGGAGCACTTCCTGTACCGGGGCGCGGGCCTGAGCCCGAGCTGGACCACCGGCAGCGTCATCGAGGATCAGGTCGCCGCCATCCGCGAGCAGGTCGGTGATCGGCGCGCCATCTGCGGTCTGTCCGGCGGGGTGGACTCCGCCGTTGCCGCGGCCCTCGTCCAGAAGGCCATCGGTTCGCAGCTGACCTGCGTGTACGTCGACCACGGTCTGATGCGCAAGGGCGAGACCGAGCAGGTCGAGAAGGACTTCGTCGCCGCGACCGGCGTGCAGCTGAAGGTCGTGGACGCGTCGGAGCGGTTCCTGACCGCGCTCAAGGGCGTCTCGGACCCCGAGGAGAAGCGGAAGATCATCGGCCGCGAGTTCATCCGGGTCTTCGAGCAGGCCCAGGCCGAGATCGTCGCGGACGCGGGTCCGGCCGTGGAGTTCCTGGTCCAGGGCACCCTCTACCCGGACGTCGTCGAATCCGGCGGGGGCACCGGTACCGCCAACATCAAGTCCCACCACAACGTGGGCGGTCTGCCCGAGGACCTCGAGTTCAAGCTGATCGAGCCGCTGCGCCAGCTGTTCAAGGACGAGGTCCGGATGGTCGGCCAGGAACTCGGCCTGCCCGAGGAGATCGTCCAGCGGCAGCCGTTCCCCGGCCCGGGGCTCGGCATCCGCATCGTCGGCGAGGTGACCAAGGAGCGGCTCGACCTGCTGCGCGAGGCCGACGCCATCGCCCGCGAGGAGCTCACCGCGGCCGGCCTCGACCGGGACATCTGGCAGTGCCCCGTGGTCCTGCTCGCGGACGTCCGCAGCGTCGGTGTCCAGGGCGACGGCCGCACCTACGGTCACCCCATCGTCCTGCGCCCGGTGTCCTCCGAGGACGCGATGACCGCCGACTGGTCGCGGCTGCCGTACGACGTCCTCGGGAAGATCTCGACCCGCATCACCAACGAGGTGCGGGACGTCAACCGCGTCGTCCTCGACGTGACCTCCAAGCCGCCGGGGACCATCGAGTGGGAGTAGTCCCCGTTCGGGTGGTCCCCGTTCGGAGAGGGCTCACGTCCGTTTGAGCGTGCGCACCGGCTCACCGGGCTTCCAGACCTGGAGGACGAGATACGTCTCGTCCTCCACGTAGGTCCGTACGACCTCCGTCAACTCGGTGCGGAAGAGGTGGAACGGCTCCGGCGGTTCCACCTCTTCGACGTACCCGCTCCTGGTGTCCGCGTCGTCGACCTCGAACGCGCGTCCGCTGATCCGGACGTCCCCGCCGCCCATGCCCGTGCCCGTCCCCGGGTTCGCCTGGAGCGCGAAGCGCGGGTCGCGGCGCAGGTCGAGCGCCTTGAGCGAGTCCGGCATCATGCCGAGCCACAGCTCACCGTTCAGGAAGCGCACCTCCAGGCCGGTGGTGCGCGGCGACCCGTCCTTGCGCAGGGTCGCGAGGACGTGGTGGGTGTGCGCGCCGAAGCGCTCCTCCACGGTCTTCGCGAGAGCGGGTTCGGCGGAGGTGAAGGCCTCCCAGTTCGGGTGCACGGGAATCGTGTCCATGGGCCGAGTGTGGCGCGGATACCGGACGCCTTGTGTCGGGTATCCGCGGTGTCCTCCGGATGGAGCAACAGGCGGCGTACGGCGGTCGGCCACGGTCGGCCCGGGGGAATCTCACGACCGGGTCAACATGACGTCTCGAACTTCACCCACTGACCGGACCTGCCGGGTGGGGAGGGTCGGACGTAGGGCACAATTCGCATTCGTTGCCGGGGAGTTGCGTGCACCGATTGTGATCTTCAACGGGTGCGCGGACATGGGAAAGGCGGGCTTCGGGCGTGGCGGTGCAGGAGGCGAGACAGGGCGGTGCGGACGCGGGCGCCCACGAGGGCGGCTGCGCCTGCGGGGACTGTCCGCACGGGGTGCGTGAGGGGCACCGGCGCGCGGTCGCCGCGTTCCTGCTGAAGCGGGAGGAGTTCGCGGCCGGGCAGGGGCTGCCGGCGGCGGTCGCCCACTCGGCGTCCGCCTCCCGCCAGTGGGTCTCGGAGGAATTGGCGCAGGCCGCTGAACTCGTGGCCGAGCGCGGCCGGGCCGAGGGCGCGGCCTGGCTGGCGCGCCTGTGGCGTCGGACGGCGGTCGTGGTGTGGGCGGCGGTCGTGCTGCTGCTTCTGGGCCAGGCGCTCACGGCGATCGGCTCGGGCTGGAGTGCCGCGCGCACGGCCGGGTTGCTGGCCGCGCTGGTGGTGGCCGGCGCGCTGACCGCCGCTTCGTGGTTCCACCGGGCGCGGGGTGGGGTGCTGGCGCCGGTGATCGGGGAGGACAACCGTCTTTCCACCTCCCGCGCGGTGGCGGCCTCCTGGGTGCTGCTCCTGGCGTACGCGGTGCTGGTCCTGGTGGGGCAACTGGCGGTCGCCTCCGAGCACCGGGAACGCGACGCGCTGATCGCGGGACTGGAACTGGCCCGCGGTGCGGGCGTGGTGACCGTACTCGCCGTGGTGTGCGGGATCGCCGTGGTGGTGCGGCGGGTGGTCGGACTGCGTGTGCAGGGGCAGCGGCTGCAGAAGGTACGTGCGGACCGGCCCCGGGCGGCCGATCTGCTGACCGACGACGCGGGACGGGGCTGCTTCGCCGACATCCAGTACGTCGTGATCAGCGCCGTCGCGTTGGTGTTCGCGGCGGTGCGACTGGCGCGGCGGCCGGACCAGTTGCCCGATCTGCCGTGGGGGCTCGCGGTGGTCGTGCTGGTGTCGGCGGCGACCTATCTCGCGGGCAAGTACGCGGAGGGCGGCCGACCGGTCATCCTTTCGGTGGTACGGGCTCGGGAGGCCGGGGACCTGGACGCGCCGATCCGGACCGGCGACGACATCGAGATCCGGGGCACCGGCTTCGTTCCGACGGGCGCGCAGGGAGCCGACCGGCTGGCCCGGATGGTGGTCCGGGTGGGAACGGTGCACGTCCATGTGCCGCTGGTGCCGGTGAGGGGCGGTTTCGACAACCCGACGGATGCCCTGCTGACCGTTCCGGTCCCGGTGGAGGTGGAACCGGGGCGGGTGGAAGTGCAGGTCGTCACGGCAGCCGGGGTGGAGACGAACCGGTACACGATCGACGTGACGGACTAGCCGGACCGGTCGGCGTGGCCGAGTGGCCGAGCCGAGTGGTCGAGGTGAAGTTCCGAAAAAACAGGGCGGTAGTGGATTGATCCGGCCTTGATTGTCATACGTATGGTCTGTTGAGGGGGTCTCGGTACGGCGGCGAGAGGCGACAGACGGCGATGACTCAGGGTATGCGCACGGATACGTACAGCCCTCACTTCGGTGGCAGCAGGAACTGGCGGGACACCGCCACGCGGTACGCACTCCTGCCTCTGCGGATCTTTCTGGGCGTCACCTTCATCTATGCCGGACTGGACAAACTCACCGACAGCGCGTTCATGAAGGACGCCGGGGCCGGATCGATCGGCGACATGATGCGTGCCGTCCGCGACTCCTCGGCCATTCCCGGGCTGGTCGACATGTCCCTGCAGAATCCCGTCGCCTTCGGTTATGCCATCGCCTTCGGCGAGTTGGCCGTCGGCATCGGAACCCTCATCGGCCTGCTCGCCCGGACGGCCGCCCTCGGCGGCGCGCTGATCTCTCTCAGCCTGTGGCTGACGGTGAGCTGGGCCGCCGAACCGTACTACTACGGCAATGACCTCCCCTACCTCATGGGCTGGATCCCGCTGGTGCTGGCAGGTGCCCCCCTGCTCTCCGTGGACGCCGCCCTCCGGGGGCGCCGGCGACGGCGGGTGAGCGACTACCGGTAAGGCCGCCCCCGCCGGCGGCGAAAGTGCCGGGCCGGCCGCCTTCGTCAGGTCGGTGACTTCGCGTGGCTCTCCCGGTCGCCGGACCGTCTGTTCCGGCGTATCAGACCCGTCACGCTGCCCACCGCTGCGGCCAGGCACAGGCCGCCCACGACGACGGGGAACACGACGAACCACGGGGTGTCCCAGGCACCGCCCGCGTCTCCGGCGTAGAGCACGCCGGCGAGAGTGAGGAAGGTGCCGGCGACCAGCCTGCCGGGCTGGAACTCATGACGTAGCACGGCTCACCTCCGCCTGCCCGGCGCCGACCTGGAGGTCCAGGTCGAGCGTGCCCGCCTTCTTGACGCCCGCGGGCGGAGCCAGGGTCGCCTCCTTTTGCTTGCCGGGCGCCACGTCCACGTCCTTCCGCAGGTCGCCCGGCAACTGGATGTCGCCCAGCCCGACCTGGATGTTCAGCCGCACGGTCACGTTCTCGGGCACGATCACGTGGATGCGGCCCAGACCGACGTTCGCCCGCGTCGACAGGGTCTGCCCCTCGGCCACCCGCACCTTGGACAGATCGAGGGTGCCGCTCCCCGTGCCCAGGTCGTACGCCGGGCGTATCTGCGCGACCGAGGCGGGCTCCCAGCTGGTGCGCATCCACTCGGTGCCGATGTCCTTGGGCACGGTCGTGGAGGCGGCCAGCAGCCCCGCGGTGATGACCGCCAGGATGATCGACCCCGCCCCGGTGCGGCCCAGGAACGCACTGACCGCCACACCGACGCCGAAGACGGCGAGCGCACACGCGAGGCCGGTCTGCAGGCTGGTACCGAGCGGATGCTCCTGCCATGTCAGGCCTGTGCCCAGACCGGCCGCGAGCAGGGCGAGCAGGAAGACCCAGCCGCCGATCCCGCGGGGCCCTCGCGGCTTGACCGGCCGCGGGTGCGGGGCCCGCACGGCGCCGCGGCCGGAGCCGTGGGGGTCGAGGCGGACGTCGACCACTGAGGCGATGTCCAGGTCGCGGGAGTTCCCCGGGCCCCACAGATAGCCCGTACCGCCGGTGTACGTGCCGTCCTTGACGATGGGATCGCGCCACCAGGAGGAGTAGGAGGCGGGAACCGGCGGCGCCTGGGGCTCCGGCGGGGCGTCGGCGGCGGCCTGGGCGGCGAGGGGATCGGGGCTGGGGGCACCGCGGTGCCGGGACCAGTACCCGGCACCGGCGAGCAGCAGGGAGAGCATCACGGCGAAGCTCAGCACCCCGCCGTTGTTCAGCATGGTGAGGAAGACGCCGCAGCCGACCAGCGCGAAAAGTATCGCCGCCAGCGTGTGGCCGCCGACCCGGCCGGTCAGCAGTCTGCGCATCTCGTTCTCCTCCTCGCCCTCGTACGGGACGAGGAGCCAGGCGAAGCCGTAGAAGATGAGGCCGACGCCGCCGGTGGCGGAGAGCACCGCCAGCGTGATGCGGAAGATCACCGGGTCCATGTCGCACTGCCGGCCGAGCCCGGAGCACACTCCACCGATCATCTGGTGCCGGCGGTCGCGCCGGAACCGGTGCGGAGGCTCGGGCACGCCCGCCTCACCGGGCGGCTGCGGGGACCCGCCGGAAGCGGTCTCTCCGACCGCGCCGGAGCCGGGCCCCGGGCCCGGCGCGGCGTGCTGGTGATCTGTCATGAGTCCATGGTGCCGGGCGGGCCGCCGTGACGGCAGTCGGGACGACCCTGGCCGGACCCTGATATCGGCCCTGAGGGGTGCCCGGGGGGCTACCCGAGGGCCCGGACCCGGAGATCAGGGGAGTCTCCGGGATCGACCCTGATGCCCCGGAACCGGGGACCGTGTGACCATCATTGACATGTCGGAAGCCGCAGCAGCGCCACTCGTCGAGCCGCGGCCGCCGCGCAAGCTCTACCGCAGCAGTGATGGACGCTGGCTCGGTGGCGTGGCGCGGGGGCTCGCCGGACACCTCGGGCTGCCCGTGATCTGGGTACGGCTCATGTTCGTCGGCCTGTTCATGGCCGACGGCCTCGGCGCGCTGCTGTATGCCGCGTTCTGGTTCTTCGTACCGCTCGGAGTCGGCGGCGTGGACGCGCAGAAGCCGCCCCCGCTGGTCGGGACCGAGACCTCGCCGGACGGGCGGCGCAGACTCGTCACCCGCAGACCGGACAAGGGCCAGATCGTCGCCCTGCTCCTCATGGTCGTCGTGGCCCTGGGCTTCGTCGGCAATGTGAACCTGTCCAACGGCGCCAGGGCCTATCTCTGGCCGACCGTGCTGGTCGGCGCGGGCGTCGCCCTGGTCTGGCGGCAGGCCGACAACGCGCGCCGGGCCCGCTGGGTCGAGGTCGGCAGCCGTCGCCGTACGGTCACCCTGCTGCGGGGCGGCGCCGGCGTCCTGCTGGTCACGGCGGGGGCGTCGGGCATCTTCGTGCTGCGGGGCTCCGGTACTCACCTCGCGTCGGTGCTCCAGGCGGCCCTCGCGGTCCTCGTCGGGATCACACTTCTCGCCGGCCCCTACCTCGTGCGCATGACCCAGGACCTCTCCGAGGAACGGCTGATGCGCATCCGCGCCCAGGAGCGCGCCGAAGTCGCCGCCCACGTCCACGACTCGGTGCTGCACACCCTCACCCTGATCCAGCGCAACGCCGAGAGCCCGGGGGAGGTGCGCCGCCTCGCCCGCGCCCAGGAGCGCGACCTGCGCAACTGGCTCTACAAGCCCGAGGGCACCGGCAAGGACGAGGACGACGAGCCCACCACCCTCGCCGACGCCGTGCGGCGCAACGCCGCCGAGGTGGAGGACAAGCACGGCGTCCCCATCGAGGTCGTCGTCGTCGGCGACTGCCCGCTGGACGAGAAGATCGGCCCGCAGATGCAGGCCGCGCGCGAGGCTATGGTGAACGCGGCCAAGTACGGTGGCGAGGGGGGTGCCGTACAGGTCTACGCCGAAGTCGAGGGGAGGACGGTCTTCGTGTCCGTCCGGGACCGCGGCCCCGGCTTCGACCTCGACTCGATACCCGCCGACCGCATGGGTGTCAGAGAATCGATCATCGGCCGCATGGAGCGCAACGGCGGCACGGCGCGGCTGCGCGCGGTGCCGGACGGCGGCACGGAGGTCGAGCTGGAGATGGAGAGGGCGGAGAAGACGTCATGAGCGAGCCCACCGAACCGACCGGGACGAACGGAACGGCGGGACCGGCCGACGGCGCCGGACGCCATGTGCGTGTCGTCCTCGTCGACGACCACCGTATGTTCCGCACGGGCGTCCAGGCCGAGATCGGACAGACCGAACAGACCGGCGTCGAGGTGATCGGCGAGGCCGCCGACGTCGACCAGGCGGTCACGGTCATCACCGCGACCCGGCCCGAGGTCGTCCTCCTCGACGTGCACCTGCCCGGTGGCGGAGGCGTGGAAGTGCTCCGCCGCTGCACGCCGCTGATGGGCGACCCCGAACGGCCGGTCCGCTTCCTCGCGCTCTCGGTCTCGGACGCGGCGGAGGACGTGATCGGGGTGATCCGGGGCGGCGCCCGCGGATACGTGACCAAGACGATCACCGGGGCCGACCTGGTCGACTCGATCTTCCGGGTCCAGGAGGGCGACGCCGTCTTCTCCCCCCGCCTGGCCGGCTTCGTCCTCGACGCCTTCGCCTCCACCGACGCCCCTCCGGTCGACGAGGACCTCGACCGCCTCACCCAGCGCGAACGTGAAGTGCTGCGGCTGATCGCCCGCGGCTACGCGTACAAGGAGATCGCCAAGCAGCTTTTCATCTCCGTGAAGACGGTCGAGTCGCACGTCTCGGCGGTCCTGCGCAAGCTCCAGCTCTCCAACCGCCACGAGCTCACCCGCTGGGCGACGGCACGGCGCCTGGTGTGACCGTCCGGTGGGCGCCGCTGTGATCACTCCGTTCCTGACCTGTCGCAGCGAAGGCTGAGCGAATCCCGTTGAAGGCTGAGCGCCGAGCGGGTCGAGACCGGATGGGCGGAACAGGGTGACGTGATCGCACCGCACATGGCGAGCGCTGTGCACGCCGGTGAACCTGATGTCCAGGCTCCGGGTTCTCCCGCGTTGCGGGCCCCGGAGCCCTACCGCGGATCCCTGCGCATGCACCACGTGCGGGGGCCGGAGCCGGGGAGCAGGACCTCGGCTGTGACCTTGAAACCGAGGCGCTCGTAGAACGTCACGTTCCTCTCGCTGGAAGTTTCCAGGAACGCCGGGCACTCGGCGCGTTCGGCTGCCTCGATGCCGGGGGTCAGCACCGCGGTACCGAGGCCCCGCCCCTGGGTTCCGGGGGCGACTCCCACCGTGCTGAGGAACCACGTCGGCTCCTGCGGTCGATGCGGAGCGACGGCCTGCTCTGCGGACTCGTAGGCGGCCGTCCGGTCACCGGTGAGATCGCCGAGCAGTGGGCCGATCTCGGCGAAGGCGGGCGAGGGGTCCTGGTCAGGAGTGGCCCAGACAGCGACGGCGCGGCCCGCGTCGGCAACCCACACGCGGCCGTACACCATCCCGATGCGGGTCAGGCAGAGTTCTTGGAAGCGCCGGATCCGGGCCTCGTGGCTGTCTGCGGCGATCACGTGCCGGGTGAAGGGATAGTCGACGAAGGCCCGGGTGAGGGTGTCGACCGCGATGGGGACGTCGGCATCGGTGAGGGGACGTACGTCAGGGGCGTCCTGGTGCTGTGGCATGCCGATTGAACGATCTTGACGGCAGGTGAATTCCTGGTCGGAGGTCGGGCGGTGAGGCACGCAGCGGGCGCCGCGTACGAGGCGAGGACGGCACCGGGGACCCGGTGCCGTCCGGTCTCACGCGGCTCGGGCGCTCGGCCTTCGCTGCGACGGATCACGCTGGGGCCGGAGGGAGGAGGGCTGCATGCTGCTGCGTTTTCGTATGGCGGACGTACGGGCACTGTGCGACGACGCGTGAGTGCCACCTCGAACCAGACCGTCTTGCCGACGCCGGATTCGCGTAGCTCCGCATCCCAGTCGTCCGCCAGCGTTTCCACCAAGGTGAGGCCTCGGTCGGACTCGTCGTCCGGGCAGGCCGTGGCCGGGGTCGGCAGCGTCTCGTCGGCGTCGGTCACCGTGATGCGGAGGCGATTGTCCGTGAGTTCGCAGCGGGCCCGGATCTCGCGGCCGGCCGGGACCTTCGCATGGCGGTGGGCGTTGGTCATCAGCTCGCTGAGGAGGAGTTCCGCCGTGTCCGTCACGTCCTGCGGCAGGCGCCACTCGATGTCCCTCGGGGCGGTCGTCGGCAGCGGAAGTCGTGGGCTCTGCATGCGCGGTTCATCCCTTGCGTCGAACTTCTGACGTTTCGTGGGATCACGGTCTCGGCCCGCGCACAGCCTCGCGAGGAGCGACGTGGGTACAGCACGCGGTTGTCCCCACCGTGGACCCGGCGGAGGTGCGTGTGTCGACCGAAGTGAACTCCCAGCCGCCCGTGGCCTGGCGGTGAGGAATGAGTGGTGGGGTTCAACCCGCCGCCCATTCCTCCCTTGGCCGTGTTCCGTCAGGCCACAGCCCCACAGCCCCACAGCCCCACAGCCGTAGCCGTCGCGTCGGGCCGGTGTCGGGCGTGGGGTGGGGGCTGGTTAGGCTCCGGCTCATGGACGTACTCATCCACATATTTGTCGGACTGCACATCATCGGCATCGCGTCGCTGCTCGGCGGGTTCCTCACCCAGATGAAGGCCATGGGCCAGGGAACCGCCCGCTTCGTGCCCGCGATGCTGCACGGCGCGCTGACGATGCTGGTCACCGGTGTGGTCCTGGTCGGGCTCAACGAGGCGCAGAACCACTCCGTCGACCACATCAAGATCGGCGTCAAGCTGGCCCTGTTGATCGTGATCCTCGGCCTGGTCTACGTGAAGCGGGACGACGAGAAGGTGGACAAGGGCCTGTTCGGGCTGGTCGGGTTGCTGACCACGGCGAACATCTTCATCGCCGTGCTCTGGACCTGACAAAGGCCGACAGGGGGCCGGACGTGATCGTGGTCCGTGCGGAGGCCGCCGCGCCGACGGCGACCGCCAGCCAGACGGCCACCGCGACCCACAGCAGTACCCGCCCCAGGCCCTCGAGCCAGGGGACACCGAGGGCGGCGGACGCGGAGAGCGTCGCCGCCGCCGCCATGCCGAGGGGGAACACGGTCGCCCAGCGCCGTGTGTCGTAGGCCGGCCGCGGCCGGACGGCTTCGGCGGCCAGCAGCACCGCGTACCAGGCCAGGTCGAGCACCAGCAGGGTGACGGTCGTCAGGTACAGGACACCGCGGTCGTCGTCGTTCCACAGGTACAGCCGGGCGCTGTCGGCGGTGAGCAGCTTGACCCCGGCGAGCGACGAGATGGCGATGGCACCGCCCGCGACCCAGTGGTCCCCGGCCCCCTCGAGCACCTGCCGCGGGTCGAAGCGGAACAGGGCGAGCCCGTAGAGCACCAGCCCGAACCAGAACAGCACCAGTGCCACCCGCGCGAGCCAGGCTGCCGACTCGGCCGCGGCGAGCGTGGCGCCCAGTACGGCGAGCCCCTGCGTGGCCACGCAGGCCAGGAACACGGAGCCGGGCATGCGCGGCCGCCAGTGCCGTACGACGAGGACGAGCAGCGTCGGCCAGAGCACGGTGGCCAGCGCGAGCAGCGCCCCGGCCAGGGCGTCGTAACCAAGGGCGGACACCCGCGTGCCGAGCACGGTCGTCGCGGCGACCGCGGTGAGCGAACCCGGGGTCTCCGCCTCCGACACCCACCGCTCCCGTTCCCGCAGCAACCGCAGGACGAACTGCGCCGCCAGCCCCAGCCAGGCGGCGCAGGCGAGCACGAGGAAGACCAGGGAGAGGGTCTCCCACCCCGCCAGCTGCAGGGCCACGGACACGATGCCGGTCGCCATCACGGCGGAACCGGCCGCCGGGGAACGCTGCGCCCACCAGGCGCGGGAGGGGGAAGGAGGGGGGGTAGGGGCGGGCATGGGGCGATGTTAGAAGAACCCGCCGCGCGCGAAGGCGCGCCGGGCCGTGGGGCGGACCGCGGGTCGAAGCCCGGGTCAGGCCGGGCGGACCACGCTGTGGATCGACGACTCGCCGTCGTAGAAGACCGATTCCTCGCGGACGTAGGTGCCGGGCTTCGGCGCGTGGATCATCATGCCGTTGCCGACGTAGACGCCCACATGAGTGATGTCGTCGTAGAAGAAGACGAGGTCGCCGGGCTGGGCCTGGGACAGCGGAACCGTGGTTCCGGCGTCGACCTGGTCGTAGGTGGTGCGGGGGAGGGTGACGCCGGCGGCCTTCCAGGCGGCCTGGGTGAGGCCGGAGCAGTCGTAGGAGCCGGGACCGGTGGCGCCCCAGACGTAGGGCTTGCCGATCTGCGCGCGGGCGAAGGCGATGGCCTTCTCTGCCTTGGCGGCGTACGAGGAGTCCGTCGGGGGTGACGGCGACGTCGACGGCGACGTCGACGGCGGGGTCGACGGCGCGGTCGTCGAGCCGGAGGAGCCGGATGCGCCGGCCGTGCCGGAGGCGTCGGACGCGCCGCTCTCCTGCTGGGCCTCCTGCTCGGCCTTCTGCTGTTCCGCCTGCTGCCGGGCGAGCTCGGCGGCCTTGCGGGCGGCCTCTTCCTGCTTCTTCTCCTCGGCCGCCGCGAGCCGCGCCTTCTCCTCGGCGTCCAGCTTCGACAGCAGCTCGCGCGCGGTGCTGAGCTTCTTCTGGACGGTGGCCTTCGCGGCCTTCAGGTCGTTCTGCGACTCGGTGAGCGCCTCGAGGCTCTCGGTGGCCTCCTGCCGCTTCTCCATCGTCTCGGACTGCTTGGTGACGTAGTCGTCGACCGCTTCCTTCTGGCGGTCGGTCATCCGGTCCATCAGCTGGTTCTGGTCGAAGAAGTCCTGCGGGGAGTCCGCGAGCAGGAAGGTCGCCGTGTCCGGGACGCCCGCGCCGGTCCGGTACTGGGCGGCGGCGAAGGAGCCCAGTTTCTCCCGCGCCTCGTTGAGCGTCTGGGTGCGCTGGGCCACGTCGTCGAGGAGGGTGTCGACGCGCTTGCGCTGCTTGGTGGTCCTCTCCTTGGCCGCGTTGTACTTCTCGGTCGCCGACTCCGCCTGGCGGTACAGGTCGTCGACCTTCTTCTCGACCTCCTCCAGACTCGGCCGGCCGTCGTCCGAGGGAGCGGCCTCGGCGGTCTGGGACAGCAGGGCGACGGAGGTCAGGGCCGCCGTGGCGAGGGCGGGGGTCCGTTTGCCGGCCACGCGCGTACCGGGGGTGCGCGACTTGCGGTGCGACGCCAAGGGAGGCGACTCCTTCCAACGTTCCGCCTGCGGGGCGGCGGCAGGGGGACTTCCGGGCCGTCATCGCTCCGGGGAGGGCCTGGGACCGGCTGCCGCGACGGCGGTGACGGACTCGGCGGAGGCCGCTCGGCCCGGCGGGGTTCGCCGGTGGGGGACGCGCGGCCCGCCCGAACGGTAGCCAACTCATGTGGCTCGTGTGAAGGTTGATGGGTGATATGCCCGATACGTTTTCGTGACCTTCTTCGTCACGTCACGCAGGGTGAGGTCGCGGTGCTGGAGGGTGGGGGTGCGGTGCGGGGGCGATGTTCTCGGGGTGGCCACGGCTTGTCTGTGGGGCGGCCTAGACTCGGAGAGCGATGAGCAGCCTCTTTGACGACAGCTTCCTGGCGGACCTCCAGGCCCAGCGGGGCCCCGCGGAGGAGCCCCCGCCGCCGCCCGAGGACGATCATGTGCCGGAGGAGGTTCCGGCCGATCTGTTCGGCGGGAAGTTCGACGTGCCGCCGGACCGGGACACCCACTACCGCGACGGTGCCCCGCGCCCGGTGCTGGACCCCGCCGCCCTCCTGGAAGGACTGAACGACAACCAGCGCGCCGCCGTCACGCACTCCGGCTCCCCGCTGCTCATCGTGGCCGGCGCCGGCTCCGGCAAGACCCGGGTGCTCACGCACCGCATCGCGCACCTGCTCGCCGCGCGGAGCGTCCACCCGGGCCAGATCCTCGCGATCACCTTCACCAACAAGGCCGCCGGTGAGATGAAGGAGCGGGTCGAGCAGCTCGTAGGCCCGCGCGCGCACGCGATGTGGGTCATGACGTTCCACAGTGCCTGTGTGCGCATCCTGCGCCGCGAGAGCAAGAAGCTCGGCTTCACGTCGTCGTTCTCCATCTACGACGCGGCCGACTCCAAGCGCCTGATGGCCCTGGTCTGCCGTGACCTGGACCTCGACCCGAAGCGTTATCCGCCCAAGTCCTTCAGCGCCAAGATCAGCAATCTGAAGAACGAGCTGATCGACGAGGAGGACTTCGCCGCGCAGGCGGCCGACGGCTTCGAGAAGACGCTCGCCCAGGCCTACGCGCTCTACCAGTCGCGGCTGCGCGAGGCCAACGCGCTCGACTTCGACGACCTGATCATGACGACGGTCAACCTGCTGCGCGCCTTCCCGGACGTCGCCGAGCACTACCGCCGCCGTTTCCGGCACGTCCTCGTGGACGAGTACCAGGACACCAACCACGCCCAGTACGCACTCGTGCGCGAGTTGGTCGGCACCTCCGAGCCCCCCGTCGACGGACAGCCGGGCGCGCACGAGCTGCCGCCCGCCGAACTGTGCGTGGTGGGCGACGCCGACCAGTCGATCTACGCCTTCCGTGGTGCGACGATCCGCAACATCCTCCAGTTCGAGGAGGACTACCCGAACGCGACGACGATCCTGCTCGAGCAGAACTACCGCTCCACGCAGACGATCCTCAGCGCCGCCAACGCCGTCATCGAGCGCAACGAGTCCCGCCGCCCCAAGAACCTGTGGACCAACGCGGGCACCGGCGCGCAGATCACCGGATACGTCGCCGACACCGAGCACGACGAGGCCCAGTTCGTCTCCGACGAGATAGACCGCCTCACGGACGCGGGCGAGGCCAAGGCCGGGGACGTCGCCGTCTTCTACCGCACCAACGCCCAGTCCCGTGTCTTCGAAGAGATCTTCATCCGGGTCGGCCTGCCCTACAAGGTCGTCGGAGGCGTCCGCTTCTACGAGCGCAAGGAGGTCCGGGACGTCCTGGCCTACCTGCGGGTGCTCGCCAACCCCGAGGACTCGGTGCCGCTGCGCCGCATCCTCAACGTCCCCAAGCGGGGCATCGGCGACCGCGCGGAGGCCATGATCGACGCGCTCTCCCAGCGCGAGAAGATCAGTTTCCCGCAGGCGCTGAAGCGCGTCGACGAGGCGTACGGCATGGCCGCGCGCTCCGCCAACGCGGTGAAGCGGTTCAACACGCTGATGGAGGACCTCCGTACGATCGTCGAGTCCGGCGCGGGCCCGGCGACGGTCCTGGAGGCGGTCCTCGAACGCACCGGCTACCTCGCCGAGTTGCAGGCATCCACCGACCCGCAGGACGAGACCCGGATCGAGAACCTCCAGGAACTCGCCGCCGTAGCCCTGGAGTTCGAGCAGGAGCGCGGCGAGGGCGAGTCGGTCGCGCTGTCCGACTTCCTGGAGCAGGTCGCCCTGGTCGCCGACTCCGACCAGATCCCCGACGAGGACGAGGACGGCTCCGGCGTCATCACCCTGATGACCCTGCACACCGCCAAGGGCCTGGAGTTCCCCGTCGTCTTCCTGACCGGCATGGAGGACGGCGTCTTCCCGCACATGCGCGCCCTCGGCCAGACCAAGGAGCTGGAGGAGGAGCGGCGCCTGGCGTACGTCGGCATCACGCGCGCGCGTGAGCGGCTGTACCTCACCCGGTCGACGCTGCGCAGCGCCTGGGGGCAGCCCTCGTACAACCCGCCGTCGCGTTTCCTGGAGGAGATCCCGGCCGCCCATCTGGAGTGGAAGCGGACGGGTGCGAGTTCCCCGGTGCCCTCCGGACCGGTGTCCGGGGTGGCGGCCTCGCTGTCGTCGTCCCGTTCCCGCTCGGCGGCGTCGGGTGCGTCCGGCTTCGCCACGCGCCGGGCCGCCGAGAAGCCGGTGGTGTCGCTGGCGGTCGGAGACCGTGTCACGCACGACCAGTTCGGGCTCGGCACCGTCGTCGCGGTGAAGGGCACGGGGGGCAACGCCGAGGCGACGATCGACTTCGGGGACACCAAGCCGAAGCGACTGCTGCTGCGGTACGCGCCGGTCGAGAAGCTGTAGCCGGGTGCCGGGAGCGCCCGGCACCCGAGCCGGGCGTGAGCCCCGCTGTCGCCGGGCGGCGGGGGTGGTCTACGTCGGGTCGAGGCCGTGGCTGCGGAACCACGCCAGCGGGTCGATCGCCGAGCCGCCGCTCGGACGGACCTCGAAGTGGAGGTGCGGACCGGTGGAGTTGCCCGAGTTCCCGGAGAACGCGATCGGCTGGCCGGCCTTCACCGCCGTGCCGGAGGGGACCTGGTAGCTGGAGAGGTGGCAGTACCACGTCTCCGTGCCGTCCATCGCGGTCACGATCATCATGTTGCCGTAGGCGCTGTTGTACTGGGTGCGGACCGTGCCGTCGGTCGCGGCCATCACCGTCGCGCCGTACGAGACGGGGAAGTCGATTCCGCTGTGCACGGACATCCAGTTGATGCCGGACTGGCCGTAGTAGGCGCTGAGGCCGTGCTGCGCGACGGGAAGCGCGAACTTCGGGCGCAGCCGCTCCTTGCGGGCCGCCTCCTCCGCCGCCGCCTTGCGGTCGGCCTCCTGCTGGGCCTTCAGGTCGATGCGTTCCTGGGTGCGGCTGGCCCGGTCGGCGAAGTCGTTGGCCCCGGCGGAGAGGCTCTCGAGCTGGGTGTTGAGTTCGTTGTTGACGGTGGCGGGCTGCACCGGCGGCGGGTCCGCCGCGGTCGTCCTGGTCTCCGGGCCGCCGCCGTCCTCGGCCAGATCGCCGACCGAGGCCGCCGCGATACCGGCGACACCCATCACACACGCCGAGGGCACGGCCACCGTCAGCAGCGCGGAGCGCTTGGCGGGCGTGCGGCGGCGGGAACGGGACCCGCCGTGTGACGCCGCGCGCGGCGCGGGCAACGGGGTGGACTCCTCCTGCTCGTCGAGCAGCGGGGCCGTCGTGGGCGGCTCACCGGCGTCGTCCGGTGTGTCGTGCGCGGGCTCGTAGGAGACCTCGTAGCCGGCCTCGTGGAGCTCCTGATCGGATTCCTGGGAATCGAAGCCCGGGGAGGGGTCGGCGGCGGAGGACCGCAGGTCCGGGTGTCGCTCGAACGTGGCGGTGGCCTGCTGGTCGAACGGTACGGCCTGATGCTCGTAGGAGGGGGTCTCGTAGGACTCGGAGACCTGTGTGGCCGTGACCTGTGCGGCCGTACTGCCGTCGGAGTTCCACTGCGTGGCGTCGTAGGCGCCGGTGTCGAAGGTCTGGGTGCCCCAGTGCCACTGCTGGGTCGGGTCGGTGGTGCTCTGGGCCTGGTCGGGCTGGAGCCAGGCACCGGCGTCCCACTGGCCGCTCGCGTCGGGTGCCGTGGCCTGCGGCGGGACCGTCGGCGTCTGCTGCTGCCCGGTGGTCCAGGCGGTCGCGTCGTAGCCGCCCGTGTCGTAGGTGGCCTGCTGCTGAGCCGGGTACGCGTCGTAGTGAGCGGTGTCGTGGCCGCCCGCGGACCAGTCCCCGGTGGCGTACGAAGCCGGGTCGTGACCGCTTCCCGAGGGGTTGCCGAAGAGGGGGTCGGTGGTGAAGGCCGCGGGGGCCGGAACGTCGGTTCCGAAACCCGTGGAGTCGAAACCGTTGGTGTCGTAGCCGCTGTACGTGGTGAAGTCTCCGTACGGGGCTTCCTGGGTGCCGTAGGACGCGTAGTGCGCCGAGACGGCGTCGGAAGCCGGGGGCGGGGCCATTGTCCCCGACGGGTGACGGTCGTTCACCAACTTCTCTTTCGCCTCGACAACAGGGGCTGGCAGAGCAGTGCGGCGACTGTACCCGGCGGTACGCGGGCGCGACAATCTTCCGTAGGTTTCGCGCGCGCAGGAAACGGGCATTCGGTTGCGTTTTGGCGGCGGGTATTCACGGTCTTGGCTTTGTGTTCGAAATCCGTTCGAGATCTGTATGCGTTCACGTCGCCAAGTCGCCCGGGCGGAGCGGCTGTTGTTCGGGTGGGGAAGTGCTGTCGTCGTGAATGTCGAGGGGCATGCGCTTCGGGCGTGTCGCCGCCTCCCGTCACGCCACCGTCAGGCCGCCCGCATGGCCGGTGGACGGCTCTCCGGGGTGCGCCGCATCGAGGGCCTCCCGTATGCCGGTCGCCACGGCGGGGTGCACGGGCAGGGCGAGGTGGCCCACGCCGCCCACCCGCACGTTCTGCGCGACCAGGTCCCGGTGCTGGATGCAGGCCGATTCCAGCGGGTCCATGATGTGGTCGAGGTCGCTCCAGAAGGCGACGAAGCGGGTGCGGCAGCCGGGTGCGGGGCGGGCGAGTTCCTCGACCACCGGTGAACCGGGACGCATCTGGCGCACGATGGGGTGCGCGTTGGCCAGCGGTGCGACGCGCGTGCCGGAATGCGGGGTACCGAGCGTGACGAGGGTCCGTACGCGGGCGTCACCGCCCAGGCGCTGCGCGTAGTACCGCGCTATCAGCCCTCCGAGGCTGTGTCCGACGATGTCGACGCGGCTGCTGCCGGTGCGCTCGCACACTTCTTCTATGTGCCGGCCCAGTAGTTCGGCTGCGACGCGGATGTCGCAGGTCAGCGGAGAGTAGTTGAGCGACTCGACCTGTTGCCTGCCGTGCTGGGCGAGACTGCGGCGCAGCAGCAGGAACACCGAGCGGTTGTCGATGAAGCCGTGCAGCAGCACGACCGGGGGCCGGCACTCCGTCGGCAGCTTCGCGGTGCCGTCCGGCGGGGGGAGCTCAGGCATCGTGTCCCGCCGCTCCTGCACGATGCCGGCGGGATAGAGGAGCATGTGACCCACCAGGATGGCGAGCTCCAGGGCGGTGGCCTTCAGCAGGGCGGTGGAGAGACCTGCCAGCCGGCTCGGCACCAGGCGCCGGCAGAGCGGCAGAAAGGGGAGTACTGCCTCCGTGACCTTCATGGCCGACCTCCTGTCGGCACGCGAAGGACAGCTCTGTCCCCCATGTGCCCTCATGGGGTTCGCTACGAAAAGCGGTCGACGCCGCGCCCGTCAGGAGCTTTGGCTGGTCGCGGCGGTGGGACGACCTCGTTACGAATCCCTTATATGCATGTTCCCACTGTTGTCCGTGTGTCGCACGGGCAGCGGTGCCCGACTCGTGAGGCACCGGGACGGTGCGCGGTGAACATGTCCCTCTGTGTGATTTCCCCCTCGGTCCGCACCGTGAAACTGCCGGTTGCGGGATGCTGGGGATCACGTTCGTTCACTTCTCCGTCCCGGTGCGGACCGGGGTGTCCGTGCCTTGACGGCGCATTCGGTGGGCGGCGGAGGCGTGCGGCACGTGACGGGTGCGGCATGACTTGTATGTGCGGTATTTCTCGGTACGGATGGATGTAGTCGCTTTAGGAGGCAGTAATGGGTGTGGCAGCCGGTCCGATCCGCGTGGTGGTGGCCAAGCCGGGGCTCGACGGCCACGATCGTGGGGCCAAGGTGATCGCGCGGGCCCTGCGCGACGCCGGTATGGAAGTCATCTACACCGGGCTCCACCAGACTCCCGAGCAGGTCGTCGACACCGCGATCCAGGAGGACGCCGACGCGATCGGTCTGTCCATCCTCTCCGGCGCGCACAACACGCTCTTCGCTGCGGTGATCGACCTGCTCAAGGAGCGGGACGCGGCGGACATCCTGGTCTTCGGCGGGGGGATCATCCCCGAAGCGGACATCGCTCCGCTGAAGGAGAAGGGCGTCGCGGAGATCTTCACCCCGGGTGCGACGACGGCGTCGATCGTGGACTGGGTGCGCGCGACCGTGCGGCATCCCGCGGAGGCGTAGACCCCGGCTCGGGCGGTCCCCGTCGACCGCGCGGACCCGGCTCGGAACCGACGGTGCGGTTTCCGGCTCCGAGGCAGACCACGCGGCCGGACCGGCCGCGATCGGTGCGGGCGTCCCTGGATTCATCCGCGAGGGCGGTGCGCGGGGGCCGTGGTGGGGGCCGGGGAGTCAGGGGTGGCCGGGTGGCGCCGGGGTCAGCTCCGCCAGCATCGCGGCGCGCAGCCGCAGCGTGGTGACCAGTCGCTGGAACGCCTCCGACCAGTAACCACCGGAGCCCGGCGAGGCGTCCTCCGGCTCGTCCGGTACGGCCAGGAGCGCATCGAGGTGGCCTGCCTCCGAGGGGTCGAGGCAGCGCTCGGCCAGGCCCATGACACCGCTGAAACTCCAGGGATAACTCCCCGCGTCCCGGGCGATGTCGAGTGCGTCCACCACGGCCCGGCCGAGCGGCGGTGCCCACGGCACCGCGCACACGCCGAGCAGCTGGAACGCGTCCGGCAGCCCGTGTGTCCCGATGAACCCCGCCACCCACTCGGCTCGTTCGGCCGCGTCCAGCGTGCCGAGCAGCTTGGCCCGTTCGGCCAGGGACACGGCTCCCGGGCCGCCCGCCTCCACCGCGGCGGGCTCGCCGAGCAGTGCCCGCGACCACTCCGCGTCCCGCTGGCGCACCGCCGCGCGGCACCATGCCGCGTGCAGTTCGCTCCGCCAGTCGTCCGCCACGGGGAGGGCCACGATCTGCCGGGGGGAACGTCCGCCGAGCCGTCGCGACCAGGTGCCCAGGGGGGCCGCCTCCACCAGCTGCCCCAGCCACCACGACCGTTCGCCCCGGCCCGCGGGAGCCTTGGCCGTCACCCCGTCGCGCTCCATGTCCGCGTCGCACTCGTGCGGCGCCTCGACGGCGAGGGTGGGCGTGTCCCGGGTGTGGTCCACGGCCACGCACACCCCGGCCCGGACCGCCATACGCTCCGCGAGGGCCGAACCGGGCAGCGCCGACAGCAGCTCGGCGGCCGTCGCCCGTACGTTGCGGCTGCGGTCGGCGAGCGCCAGCTCCAGGAACGGCTCGTCGTCCGGGGCGAGCCGGGTGCGCAACGAGTCGAGGAACATCAGCCGGTCCTCGGCCCGCTCCGTCGCCCAGGTCGTCGCGAGGAGTTCGCGTGCGGCGGCGGGCCGACGGGAACGGAGGGCGGCGAGCAGGGCGACCCGTTCCGCGAAGAGGCCCTCCTGCCAGAGCCGCAGGGACGAATCCGTGTTCTCGGGGGCTTCGGGGTCCTCGGGAACCTCGGGGTTCGCGGCGTTCATGGTCCCCGGCAGTGACACGCCCCCTCCCGGCGTCGAGCGCAGAGCGAACCGCCAGTCCGGGTTGAGGCGGGCCAGCCACAGAGCGCGCGGCCCCGCGAACCGCAGGACCGCCGGCCGCAGGTCGGTGCGCCCCCGCGCGGCGTCGAGCAGCGCGGGCAGCGCCGGGGCGGGCGCCGCGAAGCCGTGGGCGTTCGCCGCCGCCAGCCACTGGGGCAGCAGCTCCATCAGGTCCGGTGCCGTGCCCCGGCGGCCGCCGCCGGAGGTGCCGGGGCGGTCGGCGAGCAGCAACGTGAGCCTGCGGGCGGCGGCGGATGGCAGCGCGGGGCGCGGGTCCCGGGGCGCCGGTCGCGGACGCCCCGCCGCCTTGGCGGGGCGCAGTCCGGCGCGGCGCCGCACGGTCGCCACGGCCGCCGCGTCCAGCAGCGCCTTCGGGGCGTCCGGGCCGGGCGCGGCGCCGGCCGGAGTACGCCGGTCCGTCCCCAGCAGCGCCGTGGTGACGAGGTCCTCCCAGGCGCCCGGGAGGGACGGGTCCGCCGAGTGCGGCGCCGACGCGGCCGAGGGCGCGGCCGGTACGGAGGTCCTGCTCATCTGATCTCCTTCGAGGGGAACCCGCCCTTCAGGGGCGATCCGCCGCCGGCCACCCACGGCCCCGAGCGGGGTGATACGTGCGGGATGCCCGGTCGACGAAAACCAAGCTGACCGGGCCTATCGCCGGGCCGGCGGGGTGTCAGGTCTGTGGAGCCGGCGTAAGACCGATGACTGGTACACCGGTCCTCGCCGTTGATTCGGGTCGGCTGTTGTCGATGAAACAGAAAGATCGACCCGTGAGGGTCGGACCCCCTTGCTCGGCCGGGGTAGATGTCAAGAGATTCCTTTCCGTCGGACGGCCGGAGGCGGGCGGGGTCGGCGAAGTGCGGGCGGCTCAGCACAGCGGCACCACCTCGCCGGGTCCCTCCGGCCAGGCCGCCAGCGGGGTGAATCCCCGGTGGCCGCACTCGCCGAAGACCGTGACCGGCGCACCACCCGAGAGGGCGACGAGACGCCACAGGCCGGGACGGGAACGCGCGGCCGCGGTGAGCGGCAGGGCGGCGTCCTCGTCGGCGTCCGCGAGCTGCCAGGAGGCGCCGTCCGGGGCGGGTATCACCCGGTCCAGGGTCACCGGAACGGAGTCCAGCCAGGGGTCGTCGCGCAGCGCGTCGCCGTAACGGGCGGCGGCCCGGGCCGTGGTCGTCCCGGGGGGCCGCTCGGCCGTGGGGGCGGGCGCCGCGAACCGCTCACCGAGCGCCGCCCGCGACTGCCCGGTGCCCGGGTAGGCGGACAGCTCCGCGTCCAGGGCCAGACCCACCGGCAGCGCGAGTTCCGGAGCGCGCCCCGCGGCCCCGTAGGAGAGGAGCAGCGCGGTGCGCCGCGAGTCCGTGCCGTACAGCCAGATCCGGCGGGTCGTCAGTCGCGCGTCCGCCGAGTCGTACTGGGCGAGGACCAACCAGCGGTCCCGCACCGGCGGGCCGGCCGCCGAGGTCGGCAGACCGATGCGGGAGCGGACGGTCGCGGCCAGCCCCTCCGGCAGCCGATCACGGAGCAGCCAGCCCTGATCGAGGAGGTGGAGCAGTGCGCACTCCTCCAGCAGTCGCACCGGCCACCCCGGGCCCGTGCCCGGAATCGCCCCCAACTCCCGGACCCTGGTGGCCAGTCCCTGCGCCTGTGCGTCGACCATGCGGGCCGCCGTCTCCTCCCACAGGCCGTACCCGGACCGCTCCGCCGCGGCCAGTCCGCCGCGGAGCAGATCCGACAGCCGCTGCTCCAGCTCCGACGCACCCGCGGTGACCCGCTCGGCCCGGCGCTCCGCCCTGCGCCGGGCCGCCTCCGGATCGGCGGGTCCGGACGGGGGACCCGACGGGGCCGCGGTCCCGTTCCGTTCCGCGCGCCCGCGCCTGCCCGCGATCCACTGCCCGGCCCACTCCGGCACCTCCGCCCGCGGCACCGCCCCCTCGTCGCCCGCCCAGAGCAGCAGCAGGCCCAGGGCGTGCTTGCACGGGAACTTGCGACTCGGGCAACTGCACTTGTACGCGGGCCCGGAGGCGTCCGTGATGTCGACCACCGTCCGGTACGGCTTGCTGCCGCTGCCCTCGCACAGCCCCCACACCGCCCCCTCGCCCGAACTGCCGGCCTCGGACCACGGGCCGGCCGCGCCGAGTCTGCTTCCCGCTGTGCGCGACGCGACGTCAGGCGCCAAGGCCAGCACCTGGTCCGCGGTCCAGCGCACCCCCTGCTGAGTCATGTCGTCGAAGGTAGATCCCCCCACTGACAATCGGCCTCGCATGAGCGTTTGCCCAGGTCACAGCGATTGTCAGTGGTGTGGTGCACGGTGGGTACCAGATCCGAACCGGCCGAGCTGGAGGGGGACTCCGCCATGTCTGTGTCTGTCGAACCGACGTCTGTCGAACCGACACCCGTCGACCCGAGCCGGAACGACTCCGCGCTCGTGGACGGGGGCGCGGGGACCGCCCCGCCCGCGCCCGCGACCGAGGTGCTGCGGGCGCATGCCGAGGACGCCTTCGCCGCCGAACTCACCGCGCTGGCCGCGCAGGACGACCGTCCGCGGCCGGCCCGCTGGAAGCTGTCCCCGTGGGCCGTCGCCACCTATCTGCTCGGCGGCACACTGCCGGACGGCACCGTGATCACACCGAAGTACGTCGGCCCGCGCCGCATCGTCGAGGTCGCCGTCACCACCCTGGCCACCGACCGCGCCCTGCTTCTGCTCGGCGTGCCCGGCACCGCGAAGACCTGGGTGTCCGAGCACCTGGCCGCGGCGGTCAGCGGCGACTCCACCCTGCTGGTCCAGGGCACCGCCGGCACGCCCGAGGAGGCCATCCGCTACGGCTGGAACTACGCCCGGCTGCTCGCCCACGGTCCCAGCCGCGACGCCCTCGTGCCCAGCCCCGTCATGCGCGCGATGACGGAGGGGACGATGGTCCGCGTCGAGGAACTGACCCGGATCCCGGCCGATGTGCAGGACACGCTGATCACGATCCTGTCGGAGAAGACGCTGCCGATACCGGAACTGGGCCAGGAGGTGCAGGCGGTCCGCGGCTTCAACCTGATCGCCACCGCCAACGACCGTGACCGGGGGGTCAACGACCTGTCCAGCGCCCTGCGCCGCCGGTTCAACACCGTGGTGCTGCCGCTGCCCGAGACCCCCGAGGCGGAGGTCGACATCGTCTCGCGCCGGGTGGACCAGATCGGCCGCTCCCTCGACCTGCCGACCGCGCCCGACGGCATCGACGAGATCCGCCGTGTCGTCACCGTCTTCCGCGAGCTGCGCGGCGGGGTCACCGCCGACGGCCGGACGAAGCTGAAGTCGCCCAGCGGCACCCTGTCGACCGCCGAGGCGATCTCCGTGGTCACGGGCGGGCTGGCGCTGGCGGCCCACTTCGGGGACGGCGTGCTGCGGGCCGGGGACGTGGCGGCGGGCGTGCTCGGCGCGGTCGTCCGTGACCCGGCGGCGGACCGCGTCGTCTGGCAGGAGTACCTGGAGACCGTCGTCCGCGAACGCGACGGCTGGAAGGACTTCTACCGGGCCTGCAGGGAGGCAGGCGCGTGAGCGAGGTGGAACAGCCCGGCGGTGGCCGGGGAGCGGGACCGCTGCTGCTCGGAGTACGGCACCACGGACCGGGGTCGGCGCGGGCGGTGCGGGCGGCCCTGAAGGAGGCCCGTCCGGAAGTCGTCCTGATCGAGGGTCCGCCCGAGGCGAACGATCTGATTCCGCTCGCCGCGGACGACGGCATGCGTCCGCCGGTCGCCCTGCTCGCCCATGCGGTGGACGAGCCCGGCCGCTCGGCGTTCTGGCCGCTCGCCGCGTTCTCCCCGGAGTGGGTCGCGATCCACTGGGCGCTGGAGCACGGCGCCCCGGCCCGCTTCATCGACCTGCCGGCCACCCACACCCTGGCCCGGGGGAGGGGCGAGGCGAATGACGGGGAGCGGGCGGACACCGGGCAGCGGACCGATGCGCGGATCGATCCGCTCCGGGTGCTGGCCGAGGCCGCCGGGTACGACGACGCCGAGCGGTGGTGGGAGGACGTCGTCGAGCACCGCGGAGTGGGGGAGGAGGGCGACGCGCTCGCCCCGTTCACCGCGCTGGAGGAGGCCATGACGGCGCTGCGGGAGGTGTACGGCAGCGGGGGACACGACCGGGATCTCGTGCGCGAGGCGTACATGCGGCTCCAGATCCGGGCGGCGCAGCGGGAGTTCGGGGGCGGCGTGGCCGTCGTCTGCGGGGCCTGGCACGTGCCCGCGTTGCGGCGGAAGGCCACCGTCGCCGCCGACCGGGCCCTGCTCAGGGGCCTGCCGAAGGTCAAGACGGACATGACGTGGGTGCCGTGGACGAACCGCAGGCTGTCCCGGTTCAGCGGATACGGCGCGGGCATCGACTCGCCCGGCTGGTACGGGCATCTGTTCGGCGTGGAGGACCGGCCGGTCGAGCGGTGGATGACGAAGGTGGCGGGGCTGCTGCGCGCCGAGGACCGGATCGTGTCCTCCGCCCACGTCATCGAGGCGGTACGGCTGGCGGAGACACTTGCCGCGGTGCGCGGCCGGCCCCTGCCCGGACCGGGCGAGACGACGGACGCGGTGCGGGCGGTGATGTGCGAGGGCTCCGACGTGCCGCTGGCCCTGGTGCACGACCGGCTGATCGTCGGTGACGTGCTCGGGGAGGTGCCGGCGACGGCCCCCGCGGTGCCCCTGCAACGGGACCTCACCCGGACACAGCGCCGGCTGCGGCTGAAACCCGAGGCCGCGGAGCGGGAACTGGAACTCGACCTGCGCAAGGAGACCGACGGGCAGCGCAGCAGGCTGCTGCACCGACTGCGGTTGCTCGGCATCGGCTGGGGGGAACCGGCGGCCTCGTACGGGAGCACGGGCACGTTCCGGGAGACATGGCGGCTGTGCTGGGAGCCGGAGCTGTCCGTGCGGGTCGCCGAGGCCGGGATATGGGGGACGACCGTACTCGCCGCCGCGACCGCCAGGGCCGAGGCGGACGCCGTCGCGGCGCGGGACCTCGCCGCCGTCACCGGGCTCGCCGAGCACTGCCTCCTGGCCGAACTGCCCGACGCGTTGCCCACGGTGACGCGGATGCTCGCCGACCGCGCGGCCCTCGACACGGACGTCGGTCATCTCGCCCAGGCCCTGCCCGCCCTGGTCCGCTCGCTGCGCTACGGCGATGTGCGCGGCACCGGCACCGAGGCGCTGGCCGAGGTCGCCGCCGGGCTGGCGGAGCGGGTCCTGGTCGGCCTGCCCCCGGCCTGCGCCGGACTGGACGCGGACGCCGCCGACGAGATGCGGCGCCATCTCGACGCCGTGCACGGGGCGGTGGGGCTCCTCGGCGACGTTCCCGCGCCGGGCCGCGGGAACCTGCGCGCCCGCTGGACGTCGGCACTGCGGAAGCTGGCGACGCGGGACACCGTGCCCGGTGTCGTACGGGGGCGGTCCGTCCGCCTGCTGCTGGACGACGGGGAGCTGGCGCAGAACGAGACGGCCCGGCAGATGGGGCTGGTGCTGTCGTCACCGGGCACGTCCCCGGCGGACGCGGCGGCGTGGATCGAGGGATTCGTCGGAGGCTCGGGGGGCGGGCTGCTCCTCGTCCACGACGAGCGGCTCCTCGGACTGGTCGACGCATGGCTGACGGGGGTGCCGGCGGAGGCGTTCACGGACGTACTCCCGCTGCTGCGGCGGACCTTCTCGGCGTACGAGTCCGGGGTGCGGCGCACGCTCGGCGACCTGGTCCGGCGTGGGCCGGGAGCGCGGGGCGGTGCGGAGAGAGCCGGTCGTGGGACACCCGGCTTCGCGGCCGGCCTCGACACCGGCCGGGCGGACGCGGTCCTGCCCGTGGTGCGGCTGCTGCTGGGGCTGGGACCGGGAGTGGAGGAGGCGGCCGGGGGCGGCGGAGGCAGCGAGGACACAGACGCCGGCTTGGTGGGAGCGGCGCGATGACGGCCACCCGGCCACCGGACGAAGGCGCAAGGGACGGAGGGGAAGGTATGACGGCAGCGGTGACGGACCCGGCGCAGGAACGGCTGCGACGGTGGCGGCTGGTGCTCGGCGGGGGCGCGGCGGACGGCACCGGACGCGCGCTGTCCGGCCAGGACGCCGCCATGGACGGAGCGCTCACCGCGCTCTACGGCGAGGGGGACAAGCCGCAGACGGGGCGGGAGCGTTCGGCTGGGCTGGGGGCGTCCGCGCCGTCGGTGGCGCGCTGGCTCGGGGACATCCGGACCTACTTCCCCTCCTCCGTCGTCCAGGTCATGCAACGCGACGCCATCGACCGGCTGGGGCTCGCCACCCTCCTGCTGGAACCGGAGATGCTGGAGGCGGTCGAGGCCGACGTCCATCTCGTGGGCACGCTGATGTCACTCAACAAGGCGATGCCCGACACGACGAAGGAGACGGCACGGGCCGTCGTCCGCAAGGTCGTCGACGAACTGGAGAAGCGACTCGCCACCCGCACCCGGGCCACGCTCACCGGCGCCCTCGACCGGAGCGCCCGCGTCAGCCGGCCCCGCCACCACGACATCGACTGGAACCGCACGATCGCGGCCAACCTCAAGCACTACCTCCCCGAGTACCGGACGGTCGTGCCCGAGCGGCTCATCGGCTACGGTCGTGCCGCGCAGTCCGTGAAGAAGGAGGTCGTCCTCTGCGTCGACCAGTCCGGGTCGATGGCGGCGTCCGTCGTCTACGCCTCGGTGTTCGGGGCGGTGCTCGCGTCCATGCGGTCCGTCGACACGCGGCTCGTCGTGTTCGACACGGCGGTGGTCGACCTCACGGACCAACTCGACGACCCCGTCGACGTGATCTTCGGTACCCGGCTCGGAGGGGGCACGGACGTCAACCGGGCGCTGGCGTACTGCCAGTCGCAGATCACCCGGCCCGCGGAGACGGTGGTCGTACTGATCAGCGACCTCTACGAGGGTGGCATCCGCGACGAGATGCTCAAGCGGGTCGCGACGATGAAGGCATCGGGGGTGCAGTTCGTGACGCTGCTGGCGCTGTCCGACGAGGGGGCGCCCGCCTACGACCGGGAGCACGCGGCGGCCCTCGCCGCGCTGGGCGCGCCGGCGTTCGCCTGCACGCCCGACCTGTTCCCGGAGGTGATGGCCGCGGCGATCGAGAAGCGGCCGCTGCCGATACCGGAGCCGGTGTGAGAAGGGGAGAAGGGGAGGGGCGATTTGTCGATCCGTCGTCGTCCGACTCGGTTCGGCAAAGGCGGACATGACGCCCCATCGGTGAGAGAGGGCTTGCGCACCCTCGGGAGCCGCGTGCGAGGATCGACGACGCTCGACGCCTGAGGCATCGAGTTTCCTTCATGTACCGCCGTCCACGAGAAACCTTCCTCCCTTGACCTGGCCAGCCCTCCTGCCCGGTGCCGCTCTGCGCGCGATGCGCACGGCGGTCGGCAGGCGTGCGCTGCACCTGGCGTTCCTGGTGGGCGCGGTGCTCGTGCTCGGTGTGCTGTGCGGGGAGCGGGCCCAGGCGGCGGACGGCGGCGGCCCGGTGAGCACCCCCTTCGCTTCTCCGGTCGCCGGTGCGGTGGTGTCGGTTTCGGGGTCGGTGGGTGAGCGGGTCGTGACCCCGGTCGCCGATCGGCTGGATGGTGTTGCCGCCGACCTGACCGAGGTGCCCGTGAAGGCGCTTCCGGTACCGTCTCCGCCTTCACGCCCGCAGGCTCCCGCCCTGCCGACCTTGCCCGGTCTGACGCGGCCCGCGCCCCTTCCGGAGCCCCCGGGGCTGCCCGAGGTCCCGGTGGAGCCCCGGCTCCCGCGACTGCCCGCCGTGCCGCCGGACGCACCGAACGTGCAGGACGCACAGGAGGCACCGGAGGCACCGGGCCCCCTCCCGGCGCCGTTCGCTCAGTCGGAAGCCCCCGCGCCACCGGCGACCGACGCCTCCGCACCCACCGCGCGGCCCGAAGCCCCGGAGGCCGCCGAGCACGGCCCGCATGCCGGAGGTGCCGACGCAGGCCTCGCCGTCGACCCGCTGCCGCACGACGACGCCGAGCACCGCGCCACACCCCCCGCACCGCCCACCGACCCGGCCCCGGCGCCCCACACCCCCGGCGGGGGCCCGGACGGCACGACGGGCCACCGCTCCGCGGCGGATCACGGCACACCGCGCCACGGCGACGCGGACGCCGTCACCCCGGGTCACCGTCTCCGCGTCCGGTTCGTACCCGGCGCCACCGTCTCCACCGAGGCGGCCGAGACCGAGGACCGGTACCGGGACGTCCCGGTCTCTCCCGCCTAGGCGGAGCCCCCGGGGCAGCCCGCGCACCTGCGCGGGCCCTCGCCCGGATGCCCGGGCGCGAGCGCACCCCAACGCCCCCCAAGCCCGTACGGGCGCCCTGCATCCGCACGCCTCGTACACCCCATACGCCCCGTGCACCTCGCACGTACGGCACCTGACTCGCGAGTAAGGAAAACTTCACGGAGGTATCCGGAACCGGACGGCCGAACGCCGTCGGCTGGTCCGGCCGCAACCCCGTGGATGGGGTGATCGGTCCCCATTGGGGTGGGGACCGGCCACCCCGCACCCCGGAGGGCAGGAACCTCGTCCCTGCCCCGGGTGTACGGCGGGCCCCACCGGGTCAACCCCAGCCCGGTGGGGCCCCACACCGATGGCATGCTGTGTCACTTTTTGCGGCATCCTGTGACAGGTATCACCGCTCATGTGTGACCCGCGATTTAGAGACATCTTGCAACCGGGGCTAACCTGCGAGACGGACATGCCGCGCGCTCGGACACCGTGTGCGCCCCCTCTGTGACACTGCGGACGTAGTCACGTTGCCCTTCGCGGCACGCCCACGCATCCAACGAATCGCGAATCACTGATAGGGACGGAAGCGCGTGGACCTGTTCGAGTACCAGGCGAGGGACCTCTTCGCCAAGCACGATGTACCGGTGCTGGCCGGTGAAGTCATCGACACGCCTGAGGCGGCGCGCGAGATCACCGAGCGTCTGGGCGGCAAGTCCGTCGTCAAGGCCCAGGTGAAGGTCGGTGGACGCGGCAAGGCCGGCGGTGTGAAGCTGGCGGCCACTCCGGACGAGGCCGTCGCCCGTGCGACGGACATTCTCGGGATGGACATCAAGGGCCACACGGTCCACAAGGTGATGATCGCCGAGACCGCTCCGGAGATCGTCGAGGAGTACTACGTCTCCTTCCTCCTCGACCGTGCCAACCGCACATTCCTCTCCATCGCGTCCGTCGAGGGCGGCATGGACATCGAGGAGGTGGCGGCCACCCGTCCGGAGGCCGTCGCCAAGACGCCGGTGGACGCCAACGAGGGTGTGACCCCCGAGAAGGCGCGCGAGATCGTCCAGGCCGCGAACTTCCCGGCCGAGGTGGCCGACAAGGTCGCCGACGTCCTCGTCACCCTGTGGAAGACCTTCATCGCCGAGGACGCGCTCCTCGTCGAGGTCAACCCGCTGGCCAAGGTCGCCTCCGGTGACGTCCTCGCCCTCGACGGCAAGGTCACCCTGGACGACAACGCCGAGTTCCGTCACCCCGACCACGAGGCGCTCCACGACAAGGCCGCGGCCAACCCGCTCGAGGCCGCCGCCAAGGAGAAGAACCTCAACTACGTCAAGCTCGACGGCGAGGTCGGCATCATCGGCAACGGCGCGGGGCTCGTGATGAGCACCCTGGACGTCGTCGCCTACGCCGGTGAGGCGCACGGTGGCGTCAAGCCCGCCAACTTCCTCGACATCGGCGGCGGCGCCTCCGCCGCCGTCATGGCGAACGGCCTGGAGATCATCCTCGGCGACCCGGACGTCAAGTCCGTGTTCGTCAACGTCTTCGGTGGCATCACCGCCTGTGACGAGGTCGCCAACGGCATCGTGCAGGCGCTGCAGCTGCTCGCGGACCGGGGCGAGGAAGTCACCAAGCCGCTGGTCGTGCGGCTGGACGGCAACAACGCCGAACTGGGTCGCAAGATCCTCTCCGACGCCAACCACCCGCTGGTGCAGCGCGTGGACACCATGGACGGCGCGGCCGACAAGGCCGCCGAGCTCGCGGCCGCGAAGTAAGGGACGAGGGACACCACAGCCATGGCTATCTTCCTCAACAAGGACTCCAAGGTCATCGTCCAGGGCATGACCGGTGCCACGGGCATGAAGCACACCAAGCTCATGCTGGCCGACGGCACGAACATCGTCGGCGGTGTGAACCCGCGCAAGGCCGGCACCTCCGTCGACATCGACGGCAACGACATCCCGGTCTTCGGCACGGTCGCCGAGGCGATGGAGAAGACGGGCGCGAACGTATCCGTCCTCTTCGTGCCGCCGGCCTTCGCGAAGTCCGCCGTCGTCGAGGCGATCGACGCCGAGATCCCGCTCGCGGTCGTCATCACCGAGGGCATCGCCGTCCACGACTCGGCCGCGTTCTACGCGTACGCCGTGGAGAAGGGCGACAAGACCCGGATCGTCGGCCCCAACTGCCCGGGCCTGATCAGCCCCGGCCAGTCGAACGCCGGCATCATCCCGGGCGACATCACCAAGCCGGGCCGGATCGGCCTGGTCTCGAAGTCCGGCACGCTGACGTACCAGATGATGTACGAGCTGCGGGACATCGGCTTCTCCTCGGCCGTCGGCATCGGTGGCGACCCGGTCATCGGCACGACGCACATCGACGCGCTGGCCGCGTTCGAGGCCGACCCCGACACCGACCTGATCGTGATGATCGGTGAGATCGGCGGCGACGCCGAGGAGCGGGCCGCGGCCTACATCGCGGAGAACGTGACGAAGCCGGTCGTCGGCTACGTCGCGGGCTTCACCGCGCCCGAGGGCAAGACCATGGGCCACGCCGGCGCCATCGTCTCCGGTTCGTCCGGCACCGCCCAGGCGAAGAAGGAGGCCCTCGAGGCCGCGGGCGTCAAGGTGGGCAAGACGCCGACCGAGACGGCCAAGCTGGCGCGCGAGCTCCTCGCGGGCTGAGCAACCGCAGAACACGGATGGGCCCGTTCCCTCAGGGGGACGGGCCCACCGTCGTTCCCGGCCGCGTCACCCGTCACCCTGTCGGCCGGGGTCACCACGGTTGCGGTGCCAGTCGTTGCGGGCCGTGCTGCAGCTCCTTCCGGAGCTTGTTCCGCAGCTTCCGTTCCGTGTCCGAAAGGGGGCCCGGGGCCATCTGCAGCGGCACCCCCCGGACGGTCTCCCCGGGTGGCGGCGGTGGGTCGTAGCGCGTGGGCGCCGTGGCCAGGGTGAGCGCGGTGGCGCCGATCAGGGCGGCCGTGAAGGCGACGACGGCCCGGGTCCGGAACCGGGCCCTGCGCTCGCTGCCGCCCCGCACCTCCGGCGGCTTGGCGGACCGCAGGTGCTCGGAGGAGGCCAGCTCGGCCAGCCGTTCGTGCAGCACCCGCGGGTCCGACAACTCCGGCAGCCGGTCCGCGACGATCTCGTGCGCGTGCAGCAGCCGGTTCGCGGCCGCCCGCGTGCTGGCCTCCGTCTCCGCCGCGGTCTCCGGCAGGCCGAGGCCGACACCGTCGTAGAGCACGAGCGTGCGGCGGTACGGCGGTGGCAGGTGCAGCAGGACGTCCAGCAACTCCCGGTCGGACGGCTCCGCGGGCACCGGTTCCGGGCGCCGGTGGCGAGGCCGGAACCGGTGCCACGGGGACAGCGCCCACTCGTACGCCGCCGCACGCACCCAACCGGCCGGGTCGCGGTCGCGAGCCACTTCGGGCCAGCGGTCCCAGGCCAGTTGGAAGGCCCGTTCGACCGATTCACGCGCCAGTCCCCGGCGGCCGGACAGCAGATACGCCTGCCGTACGAGCGCCGGGGCGCAGAAGGAGTACAGGGCGTCGAAGGCCTGAGCGGGTGTCAGGGCGGAGGGACCGCCGTCCTCTTGGCCGGACGGGGCGAGTGCCCCCTCGGGGTGTTCGGAGTATTCGGAGTGCGCGGAGTGCGCGGAGCGATCAGGGCGTTCGAGGGGCCGCCCAGGCCGCCCGGGCCGCTCGGACCGCCCCGTGGGCGCGGGTGCCGTCGTGGCCGTCAGCAGTTCCGCGTACATCTCCCGCTTCCGGCCGCGCGGTGTGCTGCGACCGGACTCCCACGCACGCACCGTCTCGCGGCTGACGCCGATCCGCTTCGCGAGCTGAGCCTGCGTCAGCGAGCGGGACTCGCGCAGGCGTCGCCGTTCCTCGGGCGAGGGGAGGGGGGTGGCAGGGCTCCGTGTCACAGGACGCCTCTTCGTGCGAGAAGGTACATAAGGTTATATTGAGCGACACAGCGGTGCTTCAGTCGTTACGACGGGAAAGCGCGTGTCGTTGGGAGCATGACGGGTGTGATCCAGACGACTGCCCGCCGATCGACGCCGGCCCTGCTGCTCACCCGGATGCGTGACCGCCCGCCCGGACTGACCTCCGGTCTCCTCGGTGGTGCTCTCGCCGCGGGACTCGGACTCGCCGCGTTCGCCACGCTCGTGATCCTGCTGTGGATCAGCTCGCCCTACCCCGACAGCGGACCTGACGGCGCGCTGCACATCGCGGCGGCGCTGTGGCTGCTGGCACACGGCACCGAGCTGATCCGTACCGACACGCTCTCCGGTGTGCCGGCGCCCCTGGGCGTTCCGCCGCTGCTGCTGCTCACGGTCCCGGTGTGGCTGCTGCACCGGGCGGCCCGCGACGCCACGGACGGGGACGCCACGGACGACGCTCCGCTCGTCGACGGCCCGACCGCATGGGTGGGCGTCGTCCTCGGCTACCTGGCCGTCGGTGTGCCCGCCGCGCTCTATGCCGCGGGTGGTGAGCTGCGGCCCGCGTGGGCGTCGGCGGGCGTGTGCGTTCCGCTGGTCGCCGTGCTGGCCGCGGGGGCGGGGGTGTGGCGGGCGTACGGCTGCCCCACCGGGCCGCTGGAACGGACCGTGGGGGCACTGCTGCCGAGGGGGGTGCGGCATCTGCTCCTCGGCCCGGACGGACGCCTCGGGGTCGCGGCGCGCGCGGCGACGGCCGGGGCCGTGGTGCTCGTCGGCGGTGGGGCAGTGCTGCTGACGGTGTCGCTGGTGTGGCACGGCGGGGAAGCCCAGGCGGCCTTCCTGCGGTTGACGGAGGGATGGTCGGGGCGGGCCGCGGTGCTGCTGCTCGGCGTCATGCTGCTGCCGAACGCGGCGGTGTGGGCGGCGGCCTACGCGCTCGGCCCCGGGTTCCTCCTCGGGGCCGGCACTGCCGTGACCCCGTTCGCCTCCGCCCCGGCCCCACTGCTGCCCGCCTTCCCCCTGCTGGCGGCGGTGCCGGACGCGGGGCCGGGGACGCCGGTGAACTGGGCGGCCGGGACGGTGCCGTTGGCGGCCGGTGTGGTGACGGGGTGGTTCGTCGGGAAGGGCGCCACGGCGACCGGACACCCGGCGCCGGCGGAACGGGAGGGCCGGCGGTCGGGGCGGGCGCCGGACGCGGCGTGGTCGCGGAGCCGGACGGCCGGCGCCGCCGGGGCGGCGGCGGTGTTGTGCGCGAGCCTGCTGGCGCTGTCCGCCGCGCTGGCGGGCGGGCCGATGGGGGTCGAGGCGCTCTCCCGCTTCGGGCCGGTGTGGTGGCAGACGGGAGGCGCGACGCTGGTGTGGATCGGACCGGTGGCCACGGCGACGGCCCTGGCGGTACGGGCACGGCGGTGCCGCACGCCTCGGGACGAACCGGTGGAACGGGCACCGGCGGGGGCGGGACCAGGGACAGGGGCAGGGGCATGGGTGCCGAGGATCGGCAGGCCGCGCAGGCGGCCACCGGAGGGCGAGGCGCGCACCACGGGCGCGCGACGGCCCCCGGACGCCTCCAGCCCCTACGACTTCCTGCCCGCGGGCCCCACCCCGGCCGGACCCGGCGCTCTCCCGGCTCCCGGTGCTCCCGCGGTTCCCCCCGCGCCCCGCGCTCCCGAGCCCCCGAACACACCCGAGCCGCCCCCCGCGGTGTGAGGGAGCGGCCCGGGACGTGGGAGCGGCTGTCGGCAGCTCTCTCAGTCGGCCGTCCCGAGGAAGTTCCGGAGTTCGTCCGGCAGGAGGGTGTTGCAGGACTGCCTGGCCTCCTGGGTGAGGGCGTCATGCGTACAGGTGTAGTAGTCCCGGTACACCAGCTGGGCCGTGAAGTTGGCGGCGACCAGGGCGAGTGCCAGGGAGGCCGTGACCAGCCCGCTCACCGCGGCCGTGGTCTGCGGACGGCCCTTCTGCGCCGGTGCCGGGGAGTCGGGGTCGGAGGCCGCGCGGGGTTTGGCGCGCAGGGCGCTGATCGCCCAGTACAGGGCGAGCGCGCCCAGCAGCAGTGCGACGTAGGGCCAGCTGAACAGGGCGAAGAAGAAGGCCCACATGCCGGACAGCAGGGAGTAACGCGCCCGGCGCTGGACCGGGTCCGTCGGGTCCCAGCGCGGTCCGGGGCCCTGGGGCCCGCCGTTCCCGCCGCCCTGTCCCTCCGGGCTGCGCGGGCGATCGCCGAAGCCGCCCGAGGAACGACCGGGCTGCCGGTCACTCCACCGTCCGCCCCACGGGGAGCGGCCGCTGTCTCCCCGGCCGCCACCGTCACCGCCCTCGTCGCCGGACGGGCGCCGGGGCTGCCAGGGCTGGTCGGGGGTCCCCTCCGGGGGTGGCGCGAACGGGTTGTCCTCCTCGGAGCCACGGCGCCGCTCGCCGCCGCTGCCCTCGTCCCGGGGGGTTTCGGGCGGCGAGGAGGGGCGCTCCCGCAGCAGCACGGCGCCACGCTCCCCTCCCTGTGCCGACGGCTGGGGGAACGTGAGGAATCGCAGGCTGCGGTCCGGCATCAAGTGAGCGTCTTCCCCTTTTAACGAAGTGCGACTGATCAAGTACGGCTGGCCACGGACGACTTCCACGGCTGAGCCGGAGTGTTCCGTCCGTCCTCCGGTCCCGGGCTCCTTCCTGTGAACGCTTGGTGCACAGGAGGCGTTCCCGGACCGGCTCTTCCCAGACGCTACCTTCCAGCCACGCCCCCGTCCCGTGAGGGCCGCCCAGTGTGCCGGTATCGTTGCTGCCGGTCGGCCGCTTCGTAGGCTTCCCCGTATCCGAGGGGGCGAAGCATTCGTACGAATACACAAAGCGCTGTGCCTCCGACCGCACGAGCGCTCCCGAGAAAGGGCCCCACCGTGGCCGCCAAGCCCGTGGCCGAGCGCCCCAGGCGCCTCGTCGTGCTGGTCTCCGGATCCGGCACCAACCTGCAGGCGCTCCTCGACGAGATCGCCGCCGCCGGCACCGAGGCGTACGGAGCCGAGATCGTGGCCGTCGGTGCCGACCGTGAGGGCGTCGAGGGGCTCGCCCGCGCCGAGCGCGCCGGGCTGCCGACCTTCGTGTGCCGGGTCAAGGACTTCGCCGACCGCCAGGAGTGGGACGCGGCGCTCGCCGAGGCGGTCGCCGCCCACGAGCCCGACCTCGTGGTGTCCGCAGGGTTCATGAAGATCGTGGGCAAGGAGTTCCTCGCGCGCTTCGGCGGGCGGTTCGTCAACACCCACCCCGCCCTGCTGCCCAGTTTTCCCGGAGCCCACGGCGTACGGGACGCGCTCGCGTACGGCGCCAGGGTCACCGGCTGCACCGTCCACTTCGTCGACGACGGCGTCGACACCGGGCCGATCATCGCGCAGGGCGTGGTGGAGGTCCGGGACGAGGACGACGAGAGCGCGCTGCACGAGCGCATCAAGGAAGTCGAGCGAAGGCTGCTCGTCGAGGTCGTGGGGCGGCTCGCCCGCAACGGCTATCGCATCGAGGGACGAAAGGTAGTTATCCAGTGACCGCCGAGAGCAACAAGCGGGCCATCCGACGGGCGCTCGTCAGCGTCTACGACAAGACCGGGCTCGAGGAGCTCGCCCGTGGCCTGCACGAGGCGGGCGTCGAACTCGTCTCCACCGGGTCCACGGCCGGCCGCATCTCCGCCGCGGGCGTCCCCGTCACCGAGGTCGAGGAGCTGACCGGCTTCCCCGAGTGCTTGGACGGCAGGGTCAAGACCCTGCACCCGAAGGTGCACGCCGGCATCCTCGCCGACCTGCGCCTCGACAGCCACCGGCAGCAGCTCGACGAGCTGGGCGTGCAGCCGTTCGACCTGGTCGTGGTCAACCTCTACCCGTTCCGCGAGACCGTCGCCTCGGGCGCGACGCCCGACGAGTGCGTGGAGCAGATCGACATCGGCGGCCCCTCCATGGTCCGCGCCGCCGCCAAGAACCACCCGTCCGTCGCCGTGGTGACCGACCCCGCCCGGTACGCCGACGTCCTGTCCGCCGTCCGCGACGGCGGCTTCGACCTCGCCACCCGCAAGCGTCTGGCCGCGGAGGCCTTCCAGCACACGGCCGCGTACGACGTGGCGGTCGCCTCCTGGTTCGCCTCCGAGTACGCCCCCGTCGACGCCGCGGCCGACAGCAGCTCCGCCGCGGGGCGGTTCCCCGACTTCCTCGGCGCCACCTGGGAGCGCAAGAACACCCTGCGCTACGGCGAGAACCCGCACCAGCCCGCCGCTCTGTACGTCTCCGGCACAGGCGGCCTCGCCGAGGCCGAGCAGCTGCACGGCAAGGAGATGTCGTACAACAACTACACGGACACCGACGCCGCGCTGCGTGCCGCGTACGACCACGCCGGGCCGGCCGTCGCGATCATCAAGCACGCCAATCCGTGCGGGATCGCGACCGGCGCGGACGTCGCCGAGGCGCACCGCAAGGCGCACGCCTGTGACCCGCTGTCCGCGTTCGGCGGCGTGATCGCCGTCAACCGCCCGGTGTCCAAGGAGATGGCCGAGCAGGTCGCGGAGATCTTCACCGAGGTCATCGTCGCGCCGGACTACGAGGACGGCGCCCTCGAAGCCCTCACCAAGAAGAAGAACATCCGCGTGCTGCGCGCCCCCGAGGCGCCGGCCGCCCCCGTCGAGGTGAAGCCGATCGACGGCGGAGCCCTGCTCCAGGTCACCGACCGCCTCCAGGCCGAGGGCGACGACCCGGCCACCTGGACGCTGGCCAGCGGCGAGGCCCTCTCCGAGGCGGAGCTGGCCGAGCTGGCCTTCGCGTGGCGGGCCTGCCGGGCCGTGAAGTCCAACGCGATCCTGCTCGCCAAGGACGGCGCCTCGGTCGGCGTCGGCATGGGCCAGGTCAACCGCGTCGACTCCGCGAAGCTGGCGGTGGAACGGGCCGGCGCCGAGCGCGCCCGGGGCGCCTATGCCGCCTCGGACGCCTTCTTCCCCTTCCCGGACGGCCTGGAGATCCTCACCGAGGCGGGCGTCAAGGCCGTGGTCCAGCCGGGCGGTTCGGTCCGTGACGAGCAGGTCGTCGAGGCGGCGAAGAAGGCCGGCGTCACGATGTACTTCACGGGGACGCGGCACTTCTTCCACTGAGCGGCACGCATCCCCTTGAACTTCCCCTGAACCGAATCGGGCCCCGGCGTCGGCCGGGGCCCCATTTCACGGCCTGTCGGGCGGCTCGCGCGACAGGCACGGTGGCGGAACGGGTTCAGTACTGGGGCCGGTTGAACCAGTGGCTTCCGTTCTTGTTGGCGCAGTACACGATGATCAGGATGCCGAGGACCAGGCTGATCAGGGCGAAGAAGTTGGCCCCCAGCAGGCTGATCACGCTGAACAGCGTGACGAACGAGGCGTAGATGATCGCGGAGACACGCACCCCGCCCCGGCCGGTGGCCATCTTGACGCCCGTGAAGATCGCCCAGAACGCGAACGCCAGCACGATCACACCGAAGAAGATCATGACGCCCGCGCCGATGCCGGCGACGGCGTCCGCGTCCTCCGCGGAGATGGTCGGGTCGTCGGCGACGATCTCCTCGAACATCTCGGCGAACCAGGCGCTGGCGATCATCATCAGCAGGCCACCGAGGACCTGGAAGCCGCCGAGGACGAACAGCATCACGCGCGCGGCCTTCACGCTGCCGGGCATGACCGCCACGGGGCCCGGCTGGCCGTAGGGCTCCTGCGGGAACGCGGGCGGTGACGGGTAACCGTAGCCGGGCTGACCGGGGGGCTGCTGCTGGGGGTAGCCGTAGCCGGGCTGGCCGGGCTGCTGCTGCGGCTGTCCGTAGGGGTTGTTCGGGTCGCCGAAACTCATGGCGCTTCTTCCTCCGTTTTCGCTGCGGGTGCGGGGACGACGCGGGGCGCGGTTCGGAGGAAGTTCTGCAGACGCGGTCCGTCCCCCCGGTTCTTGCCCGCGGCACCGTGCCGTTCATCGTTCTTGACCGATCTGCCGATTGTCCAGCCGCAGGCGGTATGTGTTGTGCAAGTGCAACATTGCTGATCTTGGCCGGATGCAGGTGAAACATGGCCGGTCAGGGGGTGGACCGGAGGTGAAATATGGGATCGCGAACCCCACGGGCGCTCGGGACGAGCCGGGGACGCGGCCGGAGCACGTCCGGAGCGCGGGTGGAACGCGCGCGGATTGGAACCGGGACCCGGTCATCCGCGAGGATGGGTACATGACCGCCCAGATTCTCGATGGCAAGGCCACCGCAGCAGCGATCAAGTCCGATCTGACCGCCCGCGTGGCGGCGCTGAAGGAGAAGGGCGTCACGCCCGGCCTCGGCACGATCCTCGTCGGCGACGATCCCGGCAGCCAGAAGTACGTCGCCGGCAAGCACCGCGACTGCGCCCAGGTCGGCATCGCCTCCATCCAGCGGGAGCTGCCCGACACGGCCACGCAGGAGGAGATCGAGGCGGTCGTCCGCGACCTGAACGAGGACCCGGCCTGCACCGGATACATCGTCCAGCTGCCGCTGCCCAAGGGCATCGACGAGAACCGCATCCTCGAACTCATGGACCCGGACAAGGACGCCGACGGCCTCCACCCGATGAACCTCGGCCGCCTCGTCCTGAACGAGCCGGCCCCGCTGCCCTGCACCCCCAACGGCGTCCTCACCCTGCTGCGCCGCTACGGCGTGGAGATCAAGGGCGCCGAGGTCGTGGTCGTCGGCCGCGGAGTGACCATCGGCCGTCCGATGCCGCTGCTGCTGACCCGGCGCAGCGAGAACGCCACCGTGACCCAGTGCCACACCGGCACCCGCGACCTGTCGGCGCACCTGAAGCGCGCGGACATCATCGTCGCCGCCGCCGGCTCCGCCCATCTCGTCCGCGCGGAGGACGTCAAGCCCGGTGCGGCCGTCCTGGACGTCGGGGTCTCCCGCGACGCCGAGGGCAAGATCGTGGGTGACGTTCACCCGGACGTGGCCGAGGTGGCCGGCTGGGTCTCCCCGAACCCCGGCGGTGTCGGCCCGATGACCCGGGCCCAGCTGCTGGTCAACGTGGTGGAGGCGGCAGAGCGCAGTGTCGGCTGACAGCGACGCCCGAGAGGGGCAGGCCCCCGGGTCGGCGCCGGAGCAGCCTCAGGCACAGGAGCCGGCCCCGGCCTCGGCGCGGGCCGAGAACGCCGGGGCCCCCGCCCTCGCCGAGGCCCCCGACCCCATCAGCGCGCCCGACGCCGAGGGGAAGCCGCGACGCACCACCCGTCGCTTCCCGCGGTTCACCAGGGACACCGCCCGCCCGGAGGGCGGCGGCCGGGCCGCCGCCGGCGACGCCCCCGCGCCCGCCCGGCAGTGGCCGATCCTCGCCGTGCTGCTCACGGCCGGGCTCGGCCTGCTGCTGACCGTGTTCGACCTGTTCCGGATCGGCACGCTGCTGATCGGCGTGGCGCTGCTGGCGGGCGGGGTGCTCCGCTGGGCGCTGCCGGGTGTCGGCATGCTCGCCGTGCGCTCCCGCTTCACGGACATCGTCACGTACGGCGTGCTGGGGCTGGCGATCGTGCTGCTGGCACTGATGGTGCAGCCGGATCCCAAGCTGAAGATCCCGTTCCTGGAGGACCTGCTGCACTTCACGGTCAGCAGTTAGCGGGGCCCGTCCCAGGATGATCCGGGGGATCCGGGGGACGTAGCGGAACGGTTACTTCCGTGCCACAGCGCCCGGACAGCCGTTGAACAGGGGGTTCGGCGTGCAGGAAGGTTGTTTCCGGCGGCGGCCCGTCCTTTCACGGGGGTGAGGACGGGCCGCCGTCCACGGCAGGGCGGGCACTTCGGACGACCGGCGGGACCGGCAGGACCGGCGGGACCAGCATGACGATCCTGACGATCCCGGGCAATCCGCGCCGCCCTCCCGCTTTGTGCCCGGTTCTGTTCGGTCGAGGGGGTTGCCGGTGGGAGACTGGGCCACGAGCGAGCGAGCGCGCGACGGCGCATGCCCGCGGCCCTGACGCTCCTGTGCGCCCCCACCCCGGGAACTGAGATCCTGACTGGCGGCATCCATGTGGGTAGCCGGAACGGCGACTCGGCAGAGGGCCACCACGCGCGAGGGACATACCAGTACGACCGGGGGAAGAGGGGGGAAGCAATGCCTCGTTGGAAGGCCTTGCCGGATGAACTCGATCCGCAGATCAGGGAGTTCACGAGCCAGCTCAGGCGCGTCGTGGACCGCAGCGGCCTGAGCGTCGCGTCGGTCTCCGACCGCACGGGCTACAGCAAGACGTCCTGGGAGCGTTATCTGAACGGCCGGCTGCTCGCGCCCAAGGGCGCGATCGTGGCCCTGGCCGAGGTCACCGGAACCAATCCGGTGCACCTGACCACCATGTGGGAGCTGGCCGAGCGGGCCTGGAGCCGCTCGGAGATGCGGCACGACATGACGATGGAGGCGATCAGGATCTCGCAGGCGCGCTCCGCGCTGAGCGAGCTCGCCGGACCGCCGTCGAACGGCGGGGGCGGCAGGGGCCGCAAAGGCGGCGGTGCTCCGGTCCGGTCGGGCGTCGCCGGACCGGCCGGCGTCTCACCGGCCGTGCCGTCGCAGCCGACCGCCTCGGACGTCCGTGACGCCTCCGGAGCGAACTCCTGGGGCATGGCCGGGTACACCGGGCCCGCCCCGGCGGGCCGCCGCGGCGCCGCCGCCCCTCCTGCACCACCCCGGGGCGCCGGAGGCCGTGGCGGCTCCGGCGGCCCGGACGGCAAGCGGCGGACGGGGATGTTCCTCACGGGCGCCGTCGGAGTGCTGGTGGTGATCGCCGCCGCGTTCTACGTCATCGGGAGCGACGACGGCAAGAAGGGCGAAGCCGGGAAGTCCCCCTCACCCACCGCCTCCGCCCCCGTGGACCTGCCCGCCGGAGTGAAGTGCAGCGGCGACGGCTGCGACGGCAAGGACGCGGAGAACATGGGGTGCAGTGGCGACCTCGTGACCACCACGCAGACGGCGACCGTCGGCGCCACCACGGTCGAGGTCCGCTACAGCAAGACCTGTGGCGCCGCATGGGGCCGCATCACCCAGGCCACGCAGGGTGACGAGGTCGAGATCGCCGGGGGGAAGTCGAAGCAGAGCGACAGCATCACCGAGGTCGGCGACACGGTCGCCTACACCCCGATGATGGCGGTCGAGAGCGCCGCCCAGGCCAAGGCCTGCGTGGTGCTGGCCTCCGGCGAGGAGGGGTGCACGGAGTAGGGCGGTGCCGAGGCGGCGGGCCGGGCGCGCCGCGCAGCCGCCCGTGAAGTTCGTGGCGCGGTGTGCGCATAGGGCGGCGGAACCGGGGCACGTGACCCTCACCCCCACGGGAGTCCGGCACGATCGGTCCCCCGATCGGCGGCCGCCTCCGACCCTCTCCCGGACAGGCGGCCGCCTTCCCCGGGCGCGCTCGTGTACACGTTCGTCACTCTGTGGGACTGACCACATGGAGCCTGGACGTCCACGATCGTGGACGCCGCGATAGCCTGACCGCTGGATCTCTCTTGACGCCAAGAGATCGATCACCGGTACTCGCCACGATGACCCGTCCGCACCGGTGATCGATCATCGTGGCGGGCACCGGTCACGCGCCGGAGCGGGATCCGTACCCCGGGGCCGGGACGCCCCACCGCCAGCTGTCATACGGAGAACGCCATGACCCGCACTCCCGTGAACGTCACCGTCACCGGCGCGGCCGGCCAGATCGGTTACGCCCTGCTCTTCCGCATCGCCTCAGGCCAGCTGCTCGGCGCGGACGTGCCGGTCAAGCTGCGCCTGCTGGAGATCACCCCCGCGCTCAAGGCGGCCGAGGGCACGGCCATGGAGCTGGACGACTGCGCGTTCCCGCTCCTGCAGGGCATCGACATCACGGACGACCCGAACGTGGCCTTCGACGGCGCCAACGTCGCCCTGCTCGTGGGTGCCCGTCCGCGCACCAAGGGCATGGAGCGCGGTGACCTCCTGGAGGCCAACGGCGGCATCTTCAAGCCGCAGGGCCAGGCCATCAACGCCCACGCCGCGGACGACGTCCGGGTGCTGGTGGTGGGCAACCCGGCCAACACCAACGCGCTCATCGCCCAGGCCGCCGCCCCGGACGTACCGGCCGAGCGCTTCACCGCGATGACCCGTCTGGACCACAACCGGGCGCTGACCCAGCTGGCGAAGAAGACGGGTTCGACGGTCTCCGACATCAAGCGCCTGACCATCTGGGGCAACCACTCCGCCACCCAGTACCCGGACATCTTCCACGCCACCGTCGCCGGCAAGAACGCCGCCGAGGTCGTGAACGACGAGAAGTGGCTGGCCGAGGACTTCATCCCGACCGTCGCCAAGCGCGGTGCCGCGATCATCGAGGCCCGTGGCGCCTCGTCGGCCGCCTCCGCCGCCAACGCGGCCATCGACCACGTCCACACCTGGGTCAACGGCACCGCGGACGGCGACTGGGTCTCCATGGGCATCCCGTCGGACGGCTCCTACGGCGTCCCCGAGGGCCTGATCTCCTCCTTCCCGGTCACCGTGAAGGACGGTGAGTACGAGATCGTCCAGGGCCTGGAGATCAACGACTTCTCCCGCGCCCGCATCGACGCCTCCGTCAAGGAGCTCGAGGAGGAGCGCGAGGCGGTCCGCGGCCTCGGCCTCATCTGATCCCGACGACTCCGTCCGATCAGCCGGATCCGTCCGACCCGTCCGCTCCGTCCGACGGACTTCGGGTCAAGGGCCCCGTACCGGTCTCCACCGGTACGGGGCCCTTCCGCGTCGCGGGGGCGCAGGGTTTCCACCCTTTCGACCGCGCCTTCCGTGACGTAGCGCACCTCTGGCCATGAATCGTGCATGCATTCGGGTCCTGGGGGAAGGCGCCCTCCCGTTCCGTGGGTGACGCCCGTGTGACTCGACCTGGTCACTGGACCTGTGTCACTCATGGGCGCTGAACAGGAACGGAAGGCAGCAGGCGATCATGGCGGACAGTACAGAGCTCCAGGTGCGTACCTCGATCCACGCGGGAGGCGAGTGGCGAGCAGCCCTCTCGGGAGCCACCCGCGAGATCCTCGACCCCGCGGACGCGCTGCCGTTCGCCGTGGTCGCGGAGGGCGACGAGAAGGACGCCGACTTGGCGGTGGCCGCCGCCCGGCGGGCGTTCGACGAGGGCCCGTGGCCGCACACCCCCGTCGCCGAGCGGGCCGCGCTGCTGCGCCGCGTCGCCGGTCTCCTCGTCCGGGACAGGGAGGCGCTCGGCCTGCTGGAGAGCCGGGACGCGGGCAAGACCGTCGAGGAGGGGCGCGTCGACATCGACTGTGTCGCCGACGCCTTCCGCTACTTCGCCGACCTGGTCGCCGGGGAGGCCCCCGGCCGGGTCGTCGACGCGGGCTCCACCGATGTCCACAGCGTCGTCGTGCACGAGCCCGTTGGTGTCTGCGCGATGATCACACCCTGGAACTATCCGCTGCTCCAGGCCAGTTGGAAGATCGCCCCCGCCCTCGCGGCCGGCAACACCTTCGTCGTCAAGCCCAGCGAGATCACCCCGCTGACCACCGTGGCGCTCATCGACCTGCTGATCGAGGCGGGGCTGCCCACCGGGGTGGCCAACATCGTCACCGGGCCCGGCCACACCGTCGGTGCCCGGCTGGCCGAGCACCCCGACGTCGACCTGGTCTCCTTCACCGGTGGACTGGTCAGCGGCACCAAGGTCGCCCAGGCCGCCGCGCCGAGTGTGAAGAAGGTCGCCCTCGAACTCGGCGGCAAGAACCCCAACGTGGTCTTCGCCGACGCCTGCGCCACCAGGGACGGCTTCGACACCGCCGTCGACCAGGCCCTCAACGCGGCCTTCATCCACAGCGGCCAGGTCTGCTCGGCGGGCGCCCGACTGATCGTCGAGGAGTCGGTCCGCAACCGCTTCGTCGACGAACTCGCCCGCCGTGCCGAGAAGATCAGGCTCGGCCGGGGCACCGCGGACGGCGTCGAGTGCGGACCGCTGGTCTCCGAGCAGCAGCGCGACAGGATCGAGGCGTACGTCGCCTCCGCGCTGAAGGAGGGGGCGGTGCTGCGCTCCGGCGGCAAGCGGCCGGAGCCGTCCGCCGACCGGCCCGAGGCCGGCTACTTCTACGAGCCGACCGTCCTCGACCACTGCCACCGCGAGATGCGGGTCGTGCGCGAGGAGGTGTTCGGACCGGTCCTCACCGTCGAGACCTTCCGCACCGAGGACGAGGCCGTCGCCCTCGCCAACGACACCGAGTACGGGCTGGCCGGCGCCGTCTGGACCGCCGACGCGGGCCGCGCCCGGCGGGTGGCCGGACGGCTGCGCCACGGCACCGTGTGGATCAACGACTTCCACCCCTACCTCCCGCAGGCGGAGTGGGGCGGCTTCGGCAAGAGCGGAGTGGGCCGCGAACTCGGCCCGGCCGGCCTCGCCGAGTACCGCGAGACCAAGCACGTCTACCAGAACCTCGCGCCGAAGCCGGTGCGTTGGTTCGCGGGCTGAGCCGCCACCGCGGAGCGGCACCCGGAGTGAACGCGGTGCGTGCGGCCCGGGCCGCACGCACCGCGTGACGCCGTACTGCTTCGAACGACACCCCTGGCCAGGGCTCCGCCCGAGGCCCGCCGACATCGCTCGGCACCCTTTGTCCCCCTGTCCCGTCTTCGAGTCCCCGTAGGAGCAACCTCCATGCCGGATCACACCCACGAACGCACGTACGACTACGTTGTCATCGGCGGCGGTACCGCAGGGTCCGTCATCGCCTCCCGGCTGACCGAGAACCCGGACGTCACCGTCGCGGTCATCGAGGGCGGCCCCAGCGACGTCGGCCGCGACGACGTGCTGACCCTGCGCCGCTGGATGGGCCTGCTCGGTGGCGAGCTGGACTACGACTACCCCACCACCGAGCAGCCACGCGGTAATTCGCACATCCGGCACAGCCGGGCCCGGGTCCTCGGCGGATGCTCCTCGCACAACACCCTGATCGCCTTCAAGCCGCTCCCGTCCGACTGGGACGAGTGGGAGCAGGCCGGTGCCAAGGGCTGGGGCGCGGTGCAGATGGAGGCGTACTACGCCCGGCTCAAGAACAACATCGTCCCGGTCGACGAGAAGGACCGGAACGCCATCGCCCGTGACTTCGTCGACGCCGCCCAGGGCGCGCTGGGCGTGCCGCGGGTCGAGGGCTTCAACAAGAAGCCGTTCGACGACGGCGTCGGCTTCTTCGACCTCGCCTACCACCCGGAGGACAACAAGCGCTCCTCGGCGTCGGTCGCGTATCTGCACCCGGTGATGGACGAACGCCCCAACCTGACGATCATGCTGGAGACCTGGGCGTACCGGCTGGAGCTGAACGGCACGCGCGCCGAGGGGGTCCACGTCCGCACCAAGGACGGCGAGGAGATCCTCGTACGGGCCCGCAACGAAGTCCTGCTGTGCGCCGGCGCGGTCGACTCGCCCCGGCTGCTGCTGCACTCCGGCATCGGTCCGAAGGCCGACCTGGAGGCGCTCGGCATACCCGTGGCGCACGACCTCCCCGGGGTCGGCGAGAACCTGCTCGACCACCCCGAGTCGGTGATCGTCTGGGAGACCGACGGCCCCATCCCGGACAACTCCGCGATGGACTCCGACGCGGGCCTGTTCGTGCGCCGCGACCCCGAACACGCGGGTCCCGACCTGATGTTCCACTTCTACCAGATCCCGTTCACGGACAATCCGGAGCGACTGGGCTACCGGCGGCCGGAGTTCGGCGTCTCCATGACCCCGAACATCCCCAAGCCGAAGAGCCGCGGCAGGCTCTACCTGACCAGCGCCGACCCCGAGGTCAAGCCCGCGCTGGACTTCCGCTACTTCACCGACGAGGACGACTACGACGGCCGTACCCTCGTCGACGGCATCCGCATCGCCCGCGAGATCGCGAAGACCGAGCCGCTGGCCCGCTGGCTCAAGCGCGAGGTGGCCCCCGGCCCGGACATCACGGGTGACGAGGAGCTCAGCGAGTACGCCCGCAAGGTCGCCCACACCGTCTACCACCCGGCGGGCACCTGCAAGATGGGGGCGGCGGACGACGAAACAGCCGTCGTCGACCCCGAGTTGAGGATTCGCGGCCTGCAGGGCATCCGGATCGCCGATGCCTCCGTCTTCCCGACCATGACCGCCGTGAACCCGATGATCGGCGTGCTGATGGTCGGCGAGCGGGCCGTCGACCTGATCGGGAGCGATGCGTGATGAGTACCGCCACCGCTGCCGCAGCGCCCGCCGATCCAGGGGCCGGCTCGCCCGTCTTCTCCGTCGACGGACTGTGGAAGGTCTTCGGCCCGAAGGCCGACCGCGTGCCCGGCGACCCCGAACTCGCCGCGCTCGACCCGGCCGGACTGCGCGCCCGCACCGGATGCACGGCCGCCGTCCGGGACGTCGGCTTCGACGTCCGCAAGGGCGAGGTCTTCGTCGTCATGGGCCTGTCCGGCTCCGGCAAGTCCACGCTGGTGCGCTGTCTGACCCGGCTGATCGAGCCGACCGCGGGCACCATCGCCATCGACGGCGAGGACGTCCGCGCCATGGACAAGGCACGGCTGCGCGAACTGCGCCGGCACCGCGCCGCCATGGTCTTCCAGCACTTCGGACTGCTGCCGCACCGCACCGTCCTCGACAACGTGGCCTACGGCCTGGAGATCCAGGGCATGGGCAAGGCGCAGCGGCGCGAGAAGGCCGCCGAGGTCGTCGCCAAGGTCGGCCTGGCGGGCATGGAGCAGCGCAGACCCTCCCAGCTCTCCGGCGGCCAGCGCCAGCGCGTCGGGCTAGCCCGCGCCCTCGTCGTCGACCCCGAGGTGCTGCTGTTCGACGAGCCGTTCAGCGCGCTCGACCCCCTCATCCGGCGCGACATGCAGGAGGAGGTGGTCCGGCTGCACCGCGAGGAGGGCCGCACGATGGTCTTCATCACCCACGACCTCGGCGAGGCCCTGAAGCTGGGCGACCGCATCGCCCTCATGCGCGACGGACGGGTGGTCCAGCTGGGCACCCCCGAGGAGATCGTGGGCTCGCCCGCCGACGACTACGTCCGTGACTTCGTCCGGGACGTCCCGCGCGAACAGGTCCTCACCGTCCGTACGGCCATGCGCCCCGCCTCCTCGGCGGAAGCGGCCGGCAGCGGCCCCGCCGTCCGTCCGGACGCCACGGTGTCGGAGGCCATCGAGGCCGTCGCCCGCGGGGGCGGTCCGGCCCGGGTCCTCGACGAGGGCCGTTGCCTGGGCGTCGTCGACTCCGACGCGCTGCTGTCGGTGATCGCCGGAACGGAGCAGCCCACCGGAACGGAGCAGTCCGACGGGACGGAGCTGCCCGAGGAGGCCGTCTGATGGTGACCGTCACCGCAGTCGCTCCCCGGACCGGCCGGCCCGGTCTGCTCGGACACCTCGCCGTGCGCAAGCTCCTGCTGCTCACCGTGGCCGCCGCGGCCCTCGTCCCGTTCGCCGTCGCGCGCTGGGCCGGCGGCAGCTGGCCCGAGGCGCTGACCGTGGACGTCTCCGGACCGCTGGCCGGGGCCAGCGACTGGATCATCGACAACCGGGACTCCCACCCCCTCTTCCTGTACTTCTTCGGCCACGTCAGCAACGTCGTCGTCGTCACCGTACGAGCCGTCTACCTCGCCCTCCTCGCCGTCGGATGGGCGGGGGTGACCGCCCTCGCCGGACTCGTCGCCTGGCGCGTCGCGGGCATCCGCCTCGCGCTCGGCACCGCCGTCGCGTTCCTCGCCTGCGGGCTGCTCGGCATGTGGGTGCCCACCATGCAGACGCTCGCCCTGATGGTGGTCGCGGTCACCGCGTCCGTGGTCGTCGGCGCGCTGCTCGGGCTCGCAGCCGGGCTCTTCGACCGGATGGACCGCGTCCTGCGCCCGGTCCTGGACACCATGCAGGTGCTCCCCGCCTTCGCCTACCTCCTGCCGGTCGTGCTGATCTTCGGCATCGGCGTCCCGGCCGCCGTCCTCGCCACGGTGGTCTACGCCGCGCCGCCCATGGCCCGGCTGACCGCGCTCGGTCTGCGGGGCGCCGACAAGGAGGTGCTGGAGGCGGTCGAGTCGCTCGGCACCACCCCCCGCCAGCGTCTGCTGACCGCCCGCATCCCGCTGGCCCGCAAGGAACTCCTCCTGGGGCTCAACCAGACGATCATGATGGCGCTGTCCATGGCCGTCATCGCCTCGGTGATCGGCGCGGGCGGTCTCGGCGACCGCGTCTACCAGGCGCTGGCCTCCGTCGACGTGGGCGCGGCCCTCGCCGCCGGCATCCCGATCGTGCTGCTCGCCGTCGTCCTCGACCGGGTGACCGGCGCGGCCGGGGCGAACCTCGGCCAGGCGCCCAGGCCCCGCACGCACTGGCTGTACGTCGTGGCCGGCGCCGCGGCCGTGGCCGTCGCCGGACGGCTGACGGCACGCCTGGAGTGGCCCGACGGATGGGTCGTGTCCATCGTCGAACCGGTCAACCGGGCCGTCGGCTGGATGACCGACCACCTGTACTCGGGCGTCCCCGTCGTCGGCGGCACCGCCGACTGGGCCGCCCGCTTCACCACCTGGGTCCTCGACCCGATCCGCGACGGACTGCAGTGGCTGCCCTGGTGGTCGGTGCTGCTCGTCGTCGCCACCCTGGCCTGGCTGATCGGCACCTGGCGCACCGCGCTCACCGCCGTCCTCGCCATGGCCGCCATCGGGGTGCTCGGCGTGTGGAACCCGTCCCTCGACACGCTCTCCCAGGTCCTCGCGGCCGTCGCCGTCACCCTGGTCGTCGGCTTCGCGACGGGCATCGCCGCGGCACGCAGCGACCGCGTCGACCGTCTGCTGCGGCCCGTGCTGGACGTGTTCCAGACGATGCCGCAGTTCGTGTACCTGATCCCGGTCGTCGCCCTGTTCGGCGTCGGCCGCTCCCCCGCCGTCGCCGCGGCCGTCGTCTACGCGCTGCCGGCCGTCGTCCGCATCACCGCGCAGGGGCTGCGCCAGGTCGACCCGGCGGCCCTGGAGTCGGCCCGTTCACTCGGCGCGACCAGCGCCCAGCAGCTGCGCCAGGTCCAGCTCCCGCTGGCCCGCCCGGCGCTGCTCCTCGCCGTCAACCAGGGTGTGGTCCTGGTCCTGGCCGTCGTCATCATCGGCGGCATGGTCGGCGGTGGCGCACTCGGCTACGACGTCGTCTTCGGCCTCGCCCAGGGCGACCTGGCGACCGGCCTGGTCGCCGGTGCCGCGATCGTCTGCCTGGGCCTGATGCTCGACCGGGTGACCCAGCCCACCGAACGCCGCGCGAAGAAGGGAGCCTGACGTGCGACGCCGTACGACCTCCGCGGTGGCCGGAGTCTTCGCGCTCGCGCTGCTCACCGGCTGCGGTGCCGCGGACATGACCAAGCAGGCCTCGCCGTACGCCAACGCCAAGGGCGCCCGGACGGTGAACCTGGCGGTGCAGTCCTGGGTGGGTTCCCTGGCCAACGTGGCCGTCGCCCAGCACCTGCTGGAGAACGAGCTCGGCTACCGCGTCGACATCGTCCAGGTCGACGAGGTGCCCGCCTGGGACGCGCTCAGCCAGGGCCGGGTCGACGCGATCCTGGAGGACTGGGGCCACCCCGAACAGGAACGGCTGTACGTCGAGGAGAAGAAGACGATCGCGCGCGGTGGCGACCTCGGGGTCACCGGGCACATCGGCTGGTTCATCCCGACGTACTTCGCCGAGCAGCATCCCGACCTGAAGAGCTGGAAGGACCTCAACAAGTACGCCGACCGGTTCCGCACCGCGGAGAGCGGCGGCAAGGGCCAGCTGATGGACGGCTCACCGGCCTACCTCACCCACGACAAGGCGCTGGTGAAGAACCTGGAGCTGGACTTCAAGGTGGTGTTCGCCGGCTCCGAGGCCGCGCTGCTCACCCAGATCAAGCAGTTCGCCAAGGAGAAGAAGCCCTTCCTCACCTACTGGAACACCCCCCACTGGCTGTTCCAGAAGGTGCCGATGACCGAGGTGATGCTGCCCCCGTACGAGGAGGGCTGCGACGCCGACCCGGCGGAGGTCGCCTGCGCCTACCCGACCGCCCCGCTGCAGAAGTACCTCAACGCGGACTTCGCGAGGGACGGCGGCGAGGCGGCGGACTTCCTGAAGAAGTTCGAATGGTCGACGGAGGACCAGAACGAGGTCGCCCTGATGATCGCCGACCAGAAGCTGACACCTCAGGAGGCGGCGGAGAAGTGGGTGGACGGCCACGAGCCCACCTGGAAGAAGTGGCTGTCCTGACGCCCGGTCCGGTCCGGACATGACGTGTGGCCCCGAGCCCACCGAGCACGGTGGGCTCGGGGCCACACCCCGGACGTCCCGTGCAGAGCCTTTCCATGAGGCTTTCGGTGCCGCACCAAGCGCGCACAGGGGATCAAAAGCCGTGAAACACAGGGGGAAGCGAGGCCGGCACCGGGGGTCTCGCGGACACGTCGGGCGGGCGGCGCCTAGGCTGTCCGCCGCGAGTCGGGGAGCAGGGACCCGGCGGCTGGTACACGCGGTACGAGGGGGAATCGGGGACATGGCGGAGACAAGGCGACGGCTGCGGTCCGGCACGGTGATGCTCGGTGGCGTGGGTCTCCTCGCGGCCGCCCTGTCCGCGTGCAGTTCGGATCCGGACCGCCGCTGCGTGGACCGGAACAGCTACGACTACCCCGACGGCTACAAGATCGTCGCCGACAAGAACTGCACGACCTCCGGTTCCGTGGGCAAGGGCACGTCCACCGGATCGAAGCGGGGCGACGTCGACTGGTACTACGACGCGGACGTCAGCAGGGGCCGGGCCCACGACGGCACCTTCAGCCGCAGCGAGGCCGTCGAGCGGGGCGGCTTCGGCTCCTCCGGCAGCGGCGGCGGCTGAACACCCCGGCGAGCGAAGGAACGAAGGATCCGCCCGTGGAACGCCGCACCATCGAGCCCCGCCCCGGCTGGCAGCAGACCGTCGAGGCACAAGGGCTCATCTACCCCCTCACCCTCCCTCAGGCCCTCGAGTCCGCCCGGGCGTCGGGGATGCCCGTCCCCGACGACGCCTGGGTGCCCTACTGGGACGAGAGCGCCTACTACGTCTTCGGCCTGGACGAGGTCGAGGCGCTCGAGGAGGTCGTCGAGGAACTGCACCGCATGTGCCTCGCGGCCGCCGACCACATCGTCACCGGCGGCCGCTTCGCCGACCTCGGCATCACCGACCCGCGGGTCGTCGAAGCGGTCACCGAGGCCTGGCACCGGCGCGCCGAACTCCCCTCCGTCTACGGCCGCTTCGACCTCCGCTACGACGGAACCGGCCCCGCGAAGCTCCTCGAGTACAACGCCGACACCCCCACCTCCCTCGTGGAGGCGGCCTCGCCGCAGTGGTTCTGGATGGAGGAGCGCTTCCCCGGCGCCGACCAGTGGAACTCGCTGCACGAACGCCTCGTCGACGCCTGGAGGAAACAGGCTGCCCTCCTCCCGCCGGGCAGCCCCCTGCACTTCGCCCACTCCTCGGCCGACGAGATCGGCGAGGACCTCATGACCGTCGCCTACCTCAAGGAGACCGCCGAACAGGCGGGCCTCGACACCGAGTGGCTCTCCATGGAGGAGATCGGCTGGGACCGGCTCTCCGGCCGCTTCGTGGACAAGAGCCTCCGGTTCATCCGCAGCATCTTCAAGCTGTACCCCTGGGAGTGGCTCACCACCGACCGCTTCGCCGACCACGTCCTCGACACCCTCGACAACGGCGGCGGCACCGGCAGCACCCTGTGGATCGAGCCGGCCTGGAAGATGCTGCTGAGCAACAAGGCCCTGCTGGCGATCCTCTGGGAGCTCTACCCGGACCACCCCAACCTCCTCCCGGCCCACCTCGACGGCCCGCGCGACCTGGCGTCGGGCACCGGCTACGTGGCCAAGCCGCTGCTCGGCCGCGAGGGTGCCGGTGTGACGATCCACCAGCCGGGCAGTGCCCCCGTCGTCCGCGACGAGCCCTGCTGCTACCAGCAACTCGCCCCACTGCCGGACTTCGACGGCAACCACGTCGTCCTCGGCGCCTGGACCGTCGGGGACGAGTCCGCCGGCCTCGGCATCCGCGAGTCCTCGGGCCTCATCACCGACGAGTACGCCCGCTTTCTGCCCCACGTGATCCTCTAGCGCACCGAAGACGCGCGGGAAGGTGCCGAGACGCGACTCCGTCGCGGGAGCGCGGTCGGCCACAGCGAGCCCGCGGACGGCGACCGGCAGCCGCCGGGTGGACGCTCCCGCTCGCATGGCGGACGCCTCGCCACGGCACTCCGTGCCGCCGGGTAGGCTGACCGGCGGGCCGTGACTGGCGTGCTGGGATGGGACCGACCATCGGGAAGCGGCCCCCGGATCACCCCTGGGTGCCCGGTACGAGTGCCGTGCGCCTGGGCCATGCCGTGAACGCCGAACGCCACGTCCGGAGGTCCTCATGTCCGCCGAGCCCCTCTCCACCGCTTCCACCGCCTTTCGTTCCGCCCTCGACGTGATCCGCGCCGTCGAGCCGCGCGTCGCCGACGCCATCGGCCAGGAGATCGCCGACCAGCGCGAGATGCTCAAGCTGATCGCCTCCGAGAACTACGCCTCCCCGGCCACCCTCCTGGCGATGGGCAACTGGTTCAGCGACAAGTACGCCGAGGGCACCGTCGGCCGCCGCTTCTACGCCGGCTGCCGCAACGTCGACACCGTCGAGTCGCTGGCCGCCGAGCACGCCAGGGAACTGTTCGGCGCCCGCCACGCCTACGTCCAGCCGCACTCGGGCATCGACGCCAACCTGGTCGCCTTCTGGGCCGTGCTCGCCCAGCGCGTCGAGGTGCCCGCCCTGGAGAAGGCCGGCGTCCGCCAGGTCAACGACCTCTCCGAGGCCGACTGGGCCGAACTGCGCCGCGCCTTCGGCAACCAGCGCATGCTCGGCATGTCCCTGGACGCCGGCGGCCACCTCACCCACGGCTTCCGCCCGAACATCTCAGGAAAGATGTTCGACCAGCGTTCCTACGGCACCGACCCGGCCACCGGCCTGCTCGACTACGAGGCGCTGCGCGCCTCCGCCCGCGAGTTCAAGCCGCTGATCATCGTCGCCGGCTACTCCGCCTACCCGCGTCTGGTGAACTTCCGGATCATGCGCGAGATCGCCGACGAGGTCGGCGCCACGCTCATGGTCGACATGGCCCACTTCGCCGGTCTCGTCGCCGGCAAGGTCCTCACCGGCGACTTCGACCCGGTCCCGCACGCCCAGATCGTCACGACCACCACCCACAAGTCGCTGCGCGGTCCGCGCGGCGGCATGGTCCTGTGCGACGACTCGCTCAAGGACCAGGTCGACCGCGGCTGCCCGATGGTCCTGGGCGGTCCGCTCCCGCACGTCATGGCCGCCAAGGCGGTCGCCCTGGCGGAGGCACGGCAGCCCTCCTTCCAGGACTACGCCCAGCGCGTCGTGGACAACTCCCGCGCCCTCGCCGACGGCCTGATGCGCCGCGGCGCCACCCTGGTCACCGGCGGCAGCGACAACCACCTCAACCTGATCGACGTCGCCACCTCCTACGGACTCACCGGCCGTCAGGCTGAGGCCGCCCTGCTCGAGTCGGGCATCGTCACCAACCGCAACAGCATCCCGGCCGACCCCAACGGCGCCTGGTACACCTCCGGCATCCGCATCGGCACCCCCGCACTGACCACGCGCGGTCTGGGCACCGCCGAGATGGACGAGGTCGCCGCCCTCATCGACCGCGTGCTGACCACCGCGGAGCCCGGCACCACCAAGTCCGGCGCCCCGTCCAAGGCCGCCCACGTCCTCGACGCGAAGACCGCCGACGAGATCTCCCGCCGTGCCACCGACCTGGTGGCCGGCTTCCCGCTGTACCCGGAGATCGACCTCGGCTGAGGAGTTCCTTCTCGACGTGTCCTGCGGCGGTCCGGCCATGTGCCGGGCCGCCGCGCGCCGCCGTTCGCCGTCGTCAGGCGTCCAGCAGTTCCTGCCTCGGTCCCGGATCCTCCCGGTCCTCCCGTCGGCGGATCAGCGGCAACCGCGTCACGTACGGGCGCAGCACCAGGGCCAGCGCCGCTCCGGCCGCCAGGCCCGGTATCGCCCACCACCAGTCGGTGCCGTCGTCCGTCGCCGGTGCGGCGCGGGTTTCGGAGGCTGCCGCAGTCGCATCCTGGTCCGCCCCGGGGCCGGCCTGCTCCGTCCCCGCCCCGGCCTGCTCCGTCTGCCACGGTGCCGGGTAGTTGTCGGGGGCCGATCCCGTGCCTGTCGTCTTGCCCATCACGCCCAGGTCGAACAGGAACTTGTGCACATCCGACGGGTGTTCGGCGCGGTGCCAGAGGCCGTTCGGCGATTCCGCGAGGTTCCCCGCCGTGTGGATCCACACGTCTTGGCCCATGTCCGCCAGGAAGACCCGGTCCACGCGCCACGGCGTCACGTCGTGCACCATCCACGTCACATTGATCAGCCGGGCCGAGGCCGAAGCCGCCTCCGGCGGCATGTCACGTGTGCCCTTGCCGACGGGGCCGAGCAGTTGCTCCAGCATGCCGTACGCCTTGTCGGAGTTGTACAGCGATGCCGTTTCCCCGCTCCCCGGAGAGACCACCAGCACGCTCGTCGGCCCCCCGGCGGAGGCGGGCGACGCTCCCCACAGCATCAGGGCCAGTGCTGCCGCCAACGCGCCCACGCCCGCAGTCAGTTGTCGAATACTGCCCTTCCATCCGCGCATCCGGACCCCCACTCGGCCGGTCGATCCCCGCGCGGCCCGCCCACGGGCCGCCTGTCACTTCTGGTACACCGCCCGAGCCGCCGGGGTTCCCAGTCGGTCCCCCGCGCATTCCGCGACTTCGGGAGGCGGCCCGGCTACCGGCCCGCCTCCTCGACCGCCTCCGCGATCTCCAGCGCCCGCGCCTTCGACCCCACCCCTTCCAGCCGCAGCGTCACACCGTCTCCGGCCGCCCCCTCACCGTCCACCCCGCCCCCGTGGGCCCACAACAGGGTCGGCCCCGCCGTGCGCTCCGCCCGGGTGAACCGGTGACCGTCCGTGTCCACCATCCAGAAGCTCAGCAGATGAGCCCGCGGGAACCAATAGGCCGACCGCGGGGCTCCGTCCTCATCGCCCTCCCCGCCCAGCGGCAGCCACTCCGGCTGCTCGCGCACGGTCTTGGTGAAGGTGATGTCCAGGCGGCCCGGGAACTCGTCCAGCCGGATCGTCCGCCCCTCCCTCCGCCAGCACAGACTCACCAGGAACCGCCCCCGCGGCAGCCCGCTCACCGTCACCGCGTCCGGGACGCCGAGCGTCTCGGGCACCAGCGGCGTGAACCCCGCCCGCCGCTCCGCCTCACCGAGCGACACCGAGCGCCCGCAGCCCCGCACCTCCGCATCCGGTGAGGGAACCGCCGACGGGTCGTACCGCACCTCGACCCCGCCGAAGCCGAACCAGTCGGTCATCGCCGCCCGCACCGGAGACGTCAGCGCCAGCACCGTCAGCAGCCCGCACACCGCCGCGGCCAACGACCGCCATCGCGCCCGCGTCCAGTGCCGCGCCGCCCGCAGCCGCTCCCCGGCACCCGCCGGCTCGGCCGCCGGAACCGGCACCTGCTCGGCGAGTATCCGCCCCAGTACCCGCTCGACCATCGACTCGGACTCCGCAGCCCCACCCGGCCCGTCCAAGGACCGGCCGAAGGCCCGCAGCTCCTCCCGCAGGCGCTCGGCCTCACCGTCGTACCGCTCACTCACGCCGTCTCACCCCCTTCCCGGGGCCGGAAGTCGGGCAGCAGGCGCTCCAGCTTGCGCAGGGCGCGGTTCAGGCGGGACTTCACCGTGCCCCGGGGCCAGCCCAGGGCCTGTGCGGTCTCCCGCTCGTCCATCTCCAGCAGATAGCGGTAGGTGACGACCAGCCGGTGCTCCTCGCTCAGCTTCTCCAGGGCGGCCGCCAGCGCCCCGCGGCGCTCCGTCTCCAGCGTCGCCACCGCCGGATCGGCCGACTCCGGTATCACCGGTCGTGTTTCCGCGAACGCCGCCTCACGGTCGGCGAGGGTGTTCCGGCGCACCGCCGCACGCACTGTGTTCCTCGTCTCATTGGCCACGATCGACAGCAGCCACGGCCGGAACGCCATGCCGTCCCGGAACCGGCCCAGCGCGCAGTACGCCTTCACAAAGGCCTGCTGCACCACGTCCTCCGCGTCCGCCCCCGCCCCGAGCGCGGCGGCCGCCCTGAGCGCGATGCCCGTATGGGCCCGCACCAGCTCCGCGTACGCCTCCGGCTCCCCGGCGCGCACGCGTGCGATCACCACAGCCTCGTCGACGATGCGGCCCCCCTCCCGCGTCCTCACACTCTTGTTACACCGCCGGACACGGATCGGTTCCCACCTGTTCCCGGTCGGTTCCGGACCGCCCCCCGCGGCCTGAGAGAATGGTGAACATGGCTTCTCCGCGCGTGCTCTCCGGTATCCAGCCGACCTCCGGCTCGTTCCACCTCGGCAACTACCTCGGTGCCGTCCGCCAGTGGGTCGACATGCAGAACACCCACGACGCGTTCTACATGGTCGTCGACCTGCACGCGATCACGGTCCCGCAGGACCCGAGGCAACTGCGGGAGAACACCCGTGTCGCCGCCGCCCAGCTCCTCGCGGCCGGCCTCGATCCGGACCGCTGCACGTTGTTCGTCCAGAGCCACGTCCCCGAGCACGCGCAGCTCGGCTGGCTGATGAACTGCATCACCGGCTTCGGCGAGGCCTCCCGGATGACCCAGTTCAAGGACAAGTCCGCCAAGCAGGGCAGCGACCGTGCCACCGTCGGCCTGTTCACGTACCCGATGCTGATGGTCGCCGACATCCTGCTCTACCAGGCCGACCAGGTCCCGGTCGGTGAGGACCAGCGCCAGCACCTGGAGCTGACCCGCGACCTCGCGGACCGCTTCAACCAGACCTACGGCGACACCTTCACCGTCCCGAGCGCGTACATCCTCAAGGAGACGGCGAAGATCTACGACCTTCAGGACCCGACCGCCAAGATGAGCAAGTCGGCGGCCACCCAGAAGGGCCTGATCAACCTGCTCGACGAGCCGAAGGCCACCGCGAAGAAGGTCAGGAGCGCGGTCACGGACACGGACACGGTGATCCGTTTCGACCGCGAGCACAAGCCCGGTGTCAGCAACCTCCTGACGATCTACTCGACCCTCACCGGAGCGGGGATCAGCGAATTGGAGGAGCGGTACGCCGGCAAGGGCTACGGTGCGCTGAAGACGGACCTCGCGGAGATCATGGTCGAGTTCGTGACTCCCTTCAAGGAGCGCACCCAGCAGTACCTGGACGACCCCGAGACGCTCGACTCGATCCTGGCCAAGGGCGCGGAGAAGGCACGTGCCGTAGCCGCGGAGACCCTCGCCCGGGCCTACGACCGGGTGGGCTTCCTGAGCGTCAAGCACTGAACGGACCGGGTCGCCGGCCGTACTGAACGCGACCCGGGCACCGGTCCGTACCACCGGACGAGCGCCGTACATCACGTCGGCTGCGCCTGCCCGGGACGGGGCCGTGGTCGTACAGTCAGGTAGAGGGTGACCGCTTCGGCGGTCACCAGGTGCTCAGCGGAATCACCATCACAACGAAGGAGACGACGTGGGGACCGTAACGATCGGTGTGTCGATCGCGGTCCCGGAGCCCCACGGCAGCCGGCTTCAGCAGCTGCGCGCGGGCTTCGGCGACGCCGCTGCTCACGGTATCCCCACGCATGTCACCCTGCTGCCGCCGACGGAGGTCGACGAGGGCGACCTGACGGCCGTCGAGGCGCATCTGAGCGAGGTAGCCGCGACCGGTCGGCCGTTCCCCATGCGGCTGTCGGGCACCGGCACCTTCCGGCCGCTGTCGCCGGTCGTGTTCGTCCGGATCGTGGAGGGCGCCGAGGCCTGCACCTGGCTGCAGAAGCAGGTCCGCGACGCGTCCGGTCCCGTCGCCCGTGAGCTGCAGTTCCCGTACCACCCGCACGTCACCGTGGCGCACGGGATCGACGAGGCGGCGATGGACCGCGCCTTCGAGGAACTCGCCGACTACGAGGCGCACTGGCCCTGCACCGGCTTCGCGCTCTACGAACAGGGCGCCGACGCGGTGTGGCGCAAGCTGCGGCAGTTCCCGTTCGGCTCGCTGGTGGTGCCGCCGCAGGCCGGGCGCGCGGACTGCGACTCCGTCTCCGCGCGCTGACAGGGGTTCCGGCCCGGCGGGACGGGGGCAGAGGCGGTTCATGGACTGGCTGAAGAGGATCCCGGTCGTCGGCCCGTGGGCGGTAAGACTGATGCGCACGCACGCGTGGCGGTCGTACGAGCGGATGGACCGCGTGCACTGGACGCGGCTGGCCGCCGCGATGACGTTCACCAGCTTCGTCGCGCTGTTCCCGCTGCTCACGGTCGCCGCCGCGATCGGCGCCGCCACGCTCGGCCAGGAACAGCAGGACGCCCTCCAGAAGAAGATCACCCAACAGGTGCCCGGCATCGCGGACCAGCTGGACATCGGGGGCCTGGTGCAGAACGCCGGGACCGTGGGCCTCATCGCCGGTGCCGCCCTGCTGTTCATCGGCATCAGCTGGGCCGGATCCATGCGCGAGTGCCTGCGCGCGGTGTGGGAGTTGCCCGACGAGGGGGAGAACCCCGCCCTGCGCAAGGCCAAGGACGCGGGCATCCTCGTCGGTCTCGGCGGCGCGGTCCTGATCACTCTGGGCGCGTCCGCCGTCGCCTCCGCGATGGTCGGCCGGATCAGCAGGGGCATCGGGCTGGAGGAGGGCGGCTGGGGCGGGATCGTGCTGCACGTCGCGGCCTTCGCGGTCGCCGTGGGAGCCGACTTCCTGCTCCTGCTGTACGTCCTGACCCTGCTGCCCGGTGTCGAACCCGCCCGCCGCCGTCTGGTGGTGGCCGCGCTCACCGGCGCGGTCGGTTTCGAACTGCTGAAACTTCTGCTCAGCGGCTACATGCAGGGCGTGGCCGCGAAGAGCATGTACGGCGCGTTCGGCGTCCCGGTGGCCCTGCTGCTGTGGATCAACTTCACCGCGAAACTGGTCCTGTTCTGCGCCGCCTGGACCGCGACGACGCAGAACGAGGAGACCGGGCTCACGGTCGCGGGCGGCGGCGCACCAGGTCCGGCAGTGGCCAACGGCGGTTGACCAGGAACGCCCCGCCCGCGAGCAGCACCAGCGCCCCGCCCGTGACGGCGAGCGCGGTCCCCATGCCGTCGGCGCCGCCCCCGGCCGGGGCGCTCGCCACCGGCTCGGCGCCCGCGGCGCCGGGCGTGGCGTCACCGGCGCCGCCCGCCTCGCCGGGGGAGGCGGAGGCGTCCGCCTGGGCGCCGGCCCGCACGGCGCTCTTCGGCGGTACCAGCTCACCCACCGGCTCGACCTTGCCGACCGCCTTGAAACCCCAGTCGAAGAGCTTCGCGGTCTCCTTGTAGACCGCGTTGCTCCCGCCCTTCTCCGGGTTCATCACGGTGACGAGCAGCACGGTGCCGCCCTGCTCGGCGACCCCCGTGAAGGTCGCGCCCGCGTTGGTGGTGTTGCCGTTCTTCACACCCGCTATGCCCTCGTAGACGGGCACGTCGTAGTCGCCGGACAGCAGCCGGTTGGTGTTCTGGATCTCGAAGGACGTGCGGACCTTCTTGCCCTTCTTGTTCTTCTTCGTCTCGCCCGGGAAGTCGGCGCGGACCGTCGAGGCGTACTCCCGGAAGGCCTTCTTCTGCAGCCCGGAGCGGGCTATCAGCGTCAGGTCGTACGCGGAGGACACCTGTCCCTCGGCGTCGTAGCCGTCGGGGCTGACCACGTGCGTGTCGAGGGCCTGGAGCTCCTCGGCGTGCTCGTTCATCTCCTTGACGGTGTTCTCGATGCCGTCGTTCATCGCCGCCAGCACCCGCACGGCGTCGTTGCCGGAGCGAAGGAAGACGCCGAGCCACAGGTCGTGGACGGTGTAGGTCTCCTCCTCCTTGATCCCGACCATGCTGGAGCCGGGGCCTATGCCGGCGAGGTCGGAGGGGGCGACCTTGTGCTCGGCGGATCCGGGCCACTTCGGCAGCAGCGTGTCGGCGAACAGCATCTTCAGGGTGCTCGCCGGGGCCAGCCGCCAGTGCGCGTTGTGCGCGGCGAGCACCTCGCCGGACTCGGCGTCGGCGACGATCCAGGAACGGGCCGACAGTTCCTTCGGCAGCACCGGTACCCCGCTCGCGAGGTTGACCTGCGTTCCCGGCTGCCCGAGCCGGGCGCCGCCCACCGACGACATGGTCGCCGGGGGAGTGGCCGAAGGACTGCTCGAAGGGCTCGGCACCGCGAGTGCGACGGGAGCGGTCAGCGCGGTGGACAGCAGAATGGCGGAAGTGACCAGCAGCGATCGCCGGATGGAGTTTTTGGGTGCGGGCACGGACGGAAACGTACATGCCCTGCCCATGGAAGTCCCCTTTCCGTCCCCACCCCGCGAACGGAACCGGACGCCGTCCGGCGATACTGGATCCATGCCGTGCCCGTCCGGGGGACACCCCCTGGCCTCCTGGCCGACTCCGGGTGCCCGGCGTTGCGATGAAAGGTTCGATCTGGTGAAGCTCAGCCGCCCCGTCTCCTGGTTCCTGCTCGCCTTCGGGGTGTGGAGCTGGATCATCTGGATCACTTTCGTCAAGAACCTGGTCAAGGACGGCAGCGGGCTCGCGTTCGACGACGGCGAGCCGACGGCGTACTTCTGGGTCCATCTGCTGCTGGCCGTCGTCTCCTTCGTATTGGGGACGGTCGTCGGAGCCATCGGGTTGCGTGGTCTGCGCGCACTGAGCCGGACGTCACGCACGTCGTAACGGAAAACTGGGGAACACCGCACCGTGCCCATCGTCTTCGTACTCGTCGCACTGCTGGTCCTCGCCGTTCTGGTGACGGGCAACTGGTACATGTGGCGCCGTCTGTTCCGCGACACGACCCGGGGGCCGGGTGCCGTGCGCCGCTGGGGCGTCCTGGTGTTCGCCGGGGGCTGGGCGCTGACCTTCGCGGCCTTCTTCGCCACGCGCAGCGGTGCCCCGTTCTGGCTCAAGCAGGTCCTGGCCTGGCCGGGCTACCTCTGGCTGGCCCTGTGCCTCTACCTGCTGCTGGCGGTGCTCGCGGGTGAGGTCGTACGCCCGGTACTGCGCCTGGTCCTGGAGCGCCGGGCGGCGCGGCGGACGGCACCGGCGCACGAGGAACCGGCGCCGATACCCGCGGGGGCGACGGCCGCCGCACCGGGATCGGCGCAGTCGGCGGACCCGGACGCCCCTGCCCCCGGCGCCGACCCCGCTCCTTCCGCCGCTTCCGTTCTTTCTGCTCCTTCTTCGAGCCTCGTCGGCCCCTCCCGTCGTCTCTTCGTCTCCCGGGTGGTCGCCGGGGCCGCCGCCGCGGCGGCCGTCGGGACGGTCGGGTACGGCACGCACGGCGTGGTGCGCGGACCGCGGGTGAAGCGGGTCACCGTGCCGCTCGCCAAGCTGCCCCGCGCGGCGCACGGTTACCGGATCGCGGTGGTCAGCGACATCCACCTGGGACCCGTTCTCGGCCGGGGCTTCGCGCAGAAGGTCGTCGACACGATCAACTCGACCCAGCCCGACCTGATCGCCGTCGTCGGCGACCTGGTGGACGGCAACGTGAAGGAACTCGGCCCGGCCGCGGCCCCCCTGGCGCAGCTGACGGCACGGCACGGCTCCTTCTTCGTCACCGGGAACCACGAGTACTTCTCCGGTGCCGAGGAGTGGGTCGAGGAGGTGCGCCGGCTCGGTCTGCGTCCCCTGGAGAACGCCCGCACGGAACTCCCGCACTTCGACCTCGCCGGGGTGAACGACCTGGCCGGTGAGAACTACGGCCAGGGCCCCGACTACGCGCGGGCGCTCGGCGACCGGGACCGGGCACGCGCGTGCGTGCTCCTCGCCCACCAGCCGGTGATGGTCCACGAGGCCGTCGACCACGGCGTCGACCTCCAGCTCTCCGGCCACACCCACGGCGGCCAGCTCTGGCCCGCCAGCTACCTCGCCGCCGCCGCCAACCCGACCCTCGCGGGCCTGGACCGGTACGGCGACACCCAGCTGTACGTCAGCCGCGGCGCCGGTGCCTGGGGCCCGCCGACCCGGATCGGCGCGCCGTCGGACATCACGGTGATCGAACTGGCGTCGAAGCAGACCTGAGGGCGTCCCCGTGCTCCCGCGCGCGGGTCGTGGTCAGCCGAGCGGCGCGGGGCGGCCGTGCTCGGCGGATGCCGTGCCGCGGGGTTTCGCCGGGTCGGGCAGGGCTCCGGTCAGGCCCGGCAGGAAGTCCGTGAACAGTTCGTGGACCTCGCGGACCAGGGGGCGCAGTACGCGGAAACGGGCCAGGGCGACACCCCGCGCGGTGATGCGGGCGCCGCGCTCGGCGAGGCGGTGACTGCGCTCGCGGTCCTCGGTGCGGTCGAAGATCCAGTACAGGATGAGGCCCATCTGGGCCAGCCACATCAACTCGGGCAGCACCTCGCGCAGTTCCGGTGCGACCTTGGCCCCCGACCCGGCCAGCACCTCCTGGTGGACGCCGATCGCCAGCACGCGCGCGTGCTCCGACTCGGGGGAGAAGGGGCTGAGCGGGCTGTCCGGGTCGGCGGCGTTCTTGAAGAACTGCACCGCGAACTCGTGGTACGGCGTGGCGATGTCCAGCCACGCCTTCAATACGCCCGCGAGCCGGGCCTCCAGTTCGGTCTCCCGGTCCAGGATCTCCCGGACCACCTGCCGGTGCTCGGCGGCGATCCGGTCGTAGAACCCCTGGATCAGGTGTTCCTTGCCCTCGAAGTAGTAGTACGCGTTGCCGACGGAGACCCCGGCCTCCGTGGCGATGGCCCGCATGGTCGTCCTGTCGTACCCGCGCTCCTGGAACAGCCGCATGGCCGTCTCCAGGATCAGGGCACGGGTCTGCTCGGACTTGCTGGGTGCGGCGCCGTTGCCGGGGCCGTCGTTCTTCGCGGGCACGGGAGGAGAGCCTAACGGCATGCCGGAGGGCCCCCGGCCGGGAGGAAGACCCCGCAGGGCGGCGCGGGGACCGTCCTGACTCACGTCGCGGGTACGGCCGGTGGTCACGGCCGGCGCCCGAGCTGAGGGCGCTTGGTGTAGTCGGTCAGGCCGACCACGTTCCCCCAGGGGTCGGCGAACTCGACGGTCCAGCCGGTGGCGCCCGAGAAGGGCCCGTCGAGCAGACCGATCCCGGCACCGCTCAACGCCTCGGCGGCGACCAGGGCGTCGGGCACCTCCAGCCACACCCGCACGGAGGGCCACACCGGCGGCCGACACCCCAGCCCCTCCTCGAGCCGCAGCACCACGCCGGGCGTCTCGCCGCCCACCTTCAGCTGGACGATCCCGGCCTCGTCCAGCCGGAAGCCGACGGGAAACCCGGCCCGGCCGTAGAACCCGACGGCCTCGTCGAGGTCCCCGACGGGCAGCAGAACATGGTCGAACCCGAGCAGTTCGTAGGACTCGTCACCTGACATGACGTCACATTAGGTGCTTTCCGTCCGAAGTGAGCAGATGAGGGGGCAGAGCGGTGAAGGGCCACTCTTTCGGAGGGACGGCCGAGGCGGAGCCCCGACTTCGCCTCGGCCGTCCGCGCCCTGCCGGATGACCGGCAACGACCGCACCGGCAAGCAGGGCCGCGTGCTGAGCGGCTGACGCCGTCCGGGACCTGCCCGGCGGCACGAACGGACCGCGGGCCCCGATCCAGTGGATCGGGGCCCGCGGTCGTCACGGCGAAGGACGCCGGAAGGACATCGGAAGGACGTCAGAAGCGGCGCGTGATGAGCGCCCGCTTCACCTCCGCGATCGCCTTGGTGACCTCGATGCCGCGCGGGCACGCGTCCGTGCAGTTGAAGGTCGTCCGGCAGCGCCAGACGCCGTCACGGTCGTTGAGGATCTCCAGGCGCTGCTCGCCGGCCTCGTCACGCGAGTCGAAGATGAAACGGTGCGCGTTGACGATCGCGGCCGGACCGAAGTACTGGCCGTCGTTCCAGAAGACCGGGCACGAGGACGTGCAGGCGGCGCACAGGATGCACTTCGTCGTGTCGTCGAAGCGCTCGCGGTCCTCGGCGGACTGCAGCCGCTCACGCGTCGGCTCGTTGGTCTCCTTCGTGATCAGGAAGGGCATCACGTCCCGGTACGCCTGGAAGAACGGCTCCATGTCCACGACCAGGTCCTTGAGGACCGTGAGGCCCTTGATGGGCTCGACCGTGATCGGCTTCTCGGGGTTGAGGTCCTTGATCAGCGTCTTGCACGCCAGGCGGTTGGTGCCGTTGATCCGCATGGCGTCGGAGCCGCAGATGCCGTGGGCGCAGGAGCGGCGGAAGGTCAGGGTGCCGTCCAGGTCCCACTTGATCTTGTGCAGCGCGTCGAGGACACGCTCCTTGGGGTCGATCTCCAGCTGGAAGTCTTCCCAGGTCGCCTCGGCGGAGACCTCCGGGTTGAAACGGCGGACCCGGACGGTGACGGTGATGTAGGGGGAGTCGGCGAAACCGGGCTCGGGCGATCCGGCCGCGTCCGCCTTGTCCAGAACAGGGGTAGCCATCAGTACTTACGCTCCATCGGCTGGTAGCGGGTCTGGACGACCGGCTTGTAGTCGAGACGGATGGACTCGGTGCCGTCGTCGCCCACCTCGCGGTACGCCATGGTGTGGCGCATGAAGTTGACGTCGTCGCGGTTCGGGTAGTCCTCGCGGTAGTGACCGCCGCGGGACTCCTTGCGGGCCAGCGCGGAGACGGCCATGACCTCGGCCAGCTCGAGCAGGTTGCCCAGCTCGATGGCCTCCAGCAGGTCGGTGTTGAACCGCTTGCCCTTGTCCTGGATGGCGACGTTCTTGTAGCGCTCGCGCAGCTCCCCGATCTTCTCGACCGCCGTCTTGATCGTCTGCTCGGTGCGGAACACCATGACGTTGGCGTCCATGGTCTCCTGCAGCTCGCGGCGGATCTCGGCCACCCGCTCGGTGCCGGTGGAGGACCGCAGCCGCTCGATCTGCTCGGTGACGAACGACTCCGGGTTCTCCGGCAGCTCGACGAAGTCGGTCGTGTGCGCGTACTCGGCCGCCGCGATGCCCGCCCGCTTGCCGAACACGTTGATGTCCAGCAGCGAGTTGGTGCCCAGGCGGTTGGCGCCGTGCACCGACACGCACGCGACCTCGCCGGCCGCGTACAGGCCCGGCACGACGGTGGTGTTGTCCGCCAGGACCTCGCCCTGGACGTTCGTCGGGATGCCGCCCATGGCGTAGTGCGCGGTCGGCTGGATCGGGATCGGGTCCGTGTACGGCTCGATGCCCAGGTAGGTGCGCGCGAACTCCGTGATGTCGGGCAGCTTGGCGTCCAGCTGCTCCGGCGGGAGGTGGGTCAGGTCCAGGTAGACGTGGTCGCCCTCGGGGCCGCAGCCGCGGCCCTCGCGGATCTCCGTGTAGATGGACCGGGACACGACGTCACGGGAGGCGAGGTCCTTCATGACCGGCGCGTACTTCTCCATGAAGCGCTCGCCGTCCTTGTTGCGCAGGATGCCGCCCTCACCGCGGGCGCCCTCTGTCAGCAGGATGCCCATGCGCCAGATGCCGGTCGGGTGGAACTGGAAGAACTCCATGTCCTCCAGCGGCAGCCCGCGCCGGTACACGGCCGCCTGGCCGTCACCGGTCAGGGTGTGCGCGTTGGACGTCACCTTGAAGAACTTGCCGTTGCCGCCGGAGGCGTAGACCACGGACTTCGCCTGGAAGACGTGGATCTCACCGGTGGCCAGCTCGTACGCCACCACACCGGCCGACTTCTTGACGCCGTCGACCTCGGTGATCAGCTGGTCCAGGACGTAGAACTCGTTGAAGAACTCCACGCCCTCCTTGACGCAGTTCTGGTACAGCGTCTGGAGGATCATGTGACCGGTGCGGTCGGCCGCGTAGCAGGAGCGGCGGACCGGGGCCTCGCCGTGGTTGCGGCTGTGGCCGCCGAAGCGGCGCTGGTCGATGGTGCCGTCCGGGGTGCGGTTGAACGGCAGGCCCATCTTCTCCAGGTCGAGGACGGAGTCGATGGCCTCCTTCGCCAGGATCTCGGCGGCGTCCTGGTCGACCAGGTAGTCACCGCCCTTGACCGTGTCGAAGGTGTGCCACTCCCAGTTGTCCTCCTCCACGTTGGCCAGCGCGGCGGCCATGCCGCCCTGCGCGGCGCCCGTGTGGGAGCGGGTGGGGTAGAGCTTGGTCAGGACGGCGGTGCGGCTGCGCTTGGTCGACTCGATGGCCGCGCGCATGCCCGCGCCGCCGGCGCCGACGATGACGGTGTCGTACTTGTGGATCTTCATGTTTCTCGCAACCCCGTGCCTAGCGGATGTTCGGGTCGAAGGTGAAGATCACCAGCGTGCCCAGCAGGATGGTGAACACCGTGGCGGTGTAGAGCAGGCCCTTGAGCCACAGCCGGGTGTTCGTGCGTTCCGCGTAGTCGTTGATGACCGTGCGCAGGCCGTTCGCTCCGTGCAGCATCGCGAGCCACAGCATCAGCAGGTCCCAGACCTGCCAGAACGGCGAGGCCCAGCGGCCCGCCACGAAGGCGAAGCCGATCTTGGAGACGCCGCCGTCCAGGACGAGCTGGATCAGCAGGTGCCCGATGACCAGGACGACCAGGACGACGCCGGACAGGCGCATGAACAGCCAGGCGGCCATCTCGAAGTTGCCCCGGGTGCTCTTCGGGGTCTTCTTGGTGCGCGCGCGGGGCGGCTCGATGACGGGGGCCGGGTTGTCGACCGAGTAGAGCGAGGCACCCTCGACGGGGCCGATGCCCGAAGCGGTGGATTCAGACGTGGACATTGGCGTCAGCTCCCGAACAGTTCACGAGCGGCGTGGCCGAGCACGGGGTAGATCGCCCCGAGCATCAGCACGACCCACACGGCGACGACGGTCCAGAGCATCTGCTTCTGGTACCGGGCGCCCTGGATCCAGAAGTCGACGGCGATGACACGCAGGCCGTTGAGCGCGTGGAAGAGGATGGCGGCCACGAGGCCGTACTCCAGCAGCGCGACGATCGGCGTCTTGTACGTGGCCACGACGGTGTCGTAGGCCTCCGGGGACACCCGCACGAGGGCGGTGTCCAGCACGTGAACGAACAGGAAGAAGAAGATGAGGACGCCGGTGACTCGGTGAGCCACCCAGGACCACATTCCTTCCCGGCCGCGGTACAGCGTTCCAGCCGGCACGGAAATTTCCTCCGGGAGCGGGGGTTGGGGCCGCGCCGGCTTTCTCCGTGTCGGTCGGGCCCGGCCGGGTACGGTCCACCGGCCCCTAGCATCGTAGCCACGTGTCGCCGCGAGGCCGACAGGGGCCCTGCCGCCGTGATCGAACTGGCACGCTTACGGGCTAGAGAGGCGGCTTCCGAGGTGGAATGTCCGGTGGTGTTCCGGGGAGGGCGCCGGCGGAGCGGATGCCGCGGCCTGTCAGCGGTCCCCGTCCGTGAGGAGGGCGATCAGGCGGCCCCGCGCCAGGCGCCGGAGTTCCTCCCCCGCGACCAGGCGCTCCTCCTCCGGATCGTTGGCCAATCGTGACCGGATGCCTTCGAGCACGTGGTCCAGGGCCTCGTCCGGTTTCAGGTCGTCGACATAGATGACGAACGGGTGCCCGAACCGGCTCTCGTAGGCCGCGTTGGCGGCGTTCAGCGCCGTGTGGGCGGCGGAGTACGCGTCCTCCGGGAGGCCGGGGAGGGCTTCCGCGGTCAGGGCCGCGAGGCGCTCCGCGCGGGGCAGGTCGTAAGCCGCCTCGTCCGCTGCCGCGAGGAGGGAGTCCAGGTTCGGGTACGGGCGGTGGGCCGCGACGCGCACCGCCCAGCCGGGGCTGTGCAGACAGGCCAGGAGGGCGCGCTCGGCGTCCTCGGTGGACGCGGCGTTGAAGCGCTCCAGCGGGGACGGGGCGCCGCCGGGCGTGCCGGTCGAGCCGGGTGTGGCGGGCGTGGGGGTGCCGCGCGACTGTCCGGGTATGGCGACACGGCCGGGGCGATGCGGGAGACGGTGCACAGGCAGCGTGGGTCCTCGGGGGTGTCACGGGTGTGTCGGTGGGTGGGTGTGTCGATGGGTGAGGTGGCGGGGTGATGAGGTGATGAGGTGGTGAGGGATCGAGTAGTGGATGGTGCGAGAGTTGTGTCGTCACGTTATCGAGTGAGTCCATGACGTGTCCGATCGATATCCGAAATTCACCCGGACGGGAGAGTTTCGGAACAGCCCGTCGAGGCCCTTCACCCGTACGAGTCGTAGGTTGGCCGTGTGAGTCAGCACAGGCAGGGCAGTCGTCGGGCACGTCGGGCATCGGTTCGGAAGAAGAAGCAGCGGCGGATGCTGGTCGTGTCCCTGGCCGCGGGAGCGGTGGTCGCGGCGTCCGGGGTGGGCCTCGGGCTCTGGGCGACCTCGGACGACGCCGGTTCCGCCGCCTCCCGGTCCGAGGACTCCGCGGGCTCGCCGCCGGAGCCGAGCCCCACCCGCTCCTACCCCCTGTCCAAGGCGCCCCGGACCATACCCGCCGTCCGCGACCACAGCGCCGAGCGCGGCCCCGGCTGGCGTCCCGAACGTGGTCACCGGGTGGTCGTCGGCGATCCGGCGCTGGCCGACGAGGGCCGCCTCATAGCCGGCGAGCTGGGCCTGACGTACGCGGGGGAGAAGGACGACGAGCGCGCCGGGGACCTGCGCCTGGTGCTGAACAAGGACAAGGGCGCGAACCCCGAGTCGTACACCATGACCGTGCGGGGCGGCCGGGTGACCGTCAGCGCTCCCGCCGAGGCGGGCGTCTTCTACGGCACCCGCACCCTCAAGCAGCAGATACGCGGCGCCGAGACCGCTCCCGAGGGCGTCGTGCGCGACGAGCCCGCCAAGCAGCGGCGCGGGATGATGCTGGACATCGCGCGCAAGCACTTCACCGCCGACTGGATCGAGGACCGGGTCCGCGAGCTCGGCGACCTGAAGTTCAACGAGCTGGGTCTGCACTTCTCCGACGACCAGGGCTTCCGTATCGAGTCCGACTCGCACCCGGAGATCGTGTCCGACCAGCACCTGACCAAGGCGCAGGTCAAGCGGATCGTCGACCTCGCGGCGAGCCGGCACATCACCGTCGTGCCCGAGATCGACTCGCCCGGCCACCTCGGCGCGGTCATCGCCGCCCACCCCGACCTCCAGCTGCGCAACGTGAACGGCGGCGTGGTGCGCGGCGCGATCGACATCTCCAAGGGCGCGTCCGCCGAGATCGTCGACGACCTGCTGAACGAGTACGCCGGGCTCTTCCCCGGCGGGCAGTGGCACCTCGGCGCCGACGAGTACCAGGCGCTGGTGGTCTCCGACCCCGAGGCGTCGTTCCCGAACCTGGCCGCCGCCGCGCGGAAGAAGTACGGCTCCGGCGCCACCGTCGAGGACCTGGCCACCGGCTGGCTCAACGACCGGGCCGACACCGTCCGCGCCCACGACCGCACGCCCCGCGCCTGGAACGACGGCTTCTTCAAGGGCGGCTCGGTGCGGGCCGCCGAGGACATCCAGATCGCCTACTGGACCGGCAAGGAGATCGGTGCCCGCCAGCCGGCGGAGTACCTGAGCGAGGGCCGCGACGTCATCAACTACAACGACGAGTTCCTCTACTACGTGCTCGGGGAGCCGCAGACCTTCGTCTACCCGACGGGCGAGCGGATCTACGAGCAGTGGACGCCGCTGGTGCTGCGCGGCACCACCGCGGTGTCCGCCGAGTACGACGGACAGATCCTCGGCGGGTCCTTCGCCGTCTGGTGCGACCTGGCGAACTCCCAGACCCAGGAGCAGGTCGCGGCCGGGATACGGATGCCGCTGCGGGCGACGGTGCAGAAACTCTGGGACCCGGACGGTGAACCGGAACTGTCCTGGGCGGAGTTCCGGGCCCTGGCGGACAAGCTGGGCTGAGCCGGCGGTTGCGACAAGGTCACGAACGGACGGATTGCGGCGTATTCCTGCGAACCCCCGTGCGACTGTGGTGGTCTTCTGTCGAGTCGAGACCGACACGGGGGGAATACCGGCACATGGGCTACTGGGGGTATTTCGTCGTGGGCCGTGGGGAGCGGCCGCTCGCCGAACTGGACGCGCTGGCCGGCGCCCGGGGCATGACCCTGCGCACGTCGGCACCGGGCGGCTGGCAGATCTGGGAGTACCCGAGCGGTGACGGCGGCATCGGGAACATGAACGACCTCGCCGGACAGACGGGCGCGCCCGCGTTGTTCGGCTACGTGATGGACAGCGCCTGCGTGGTGGTGGAGGCGGCGGCGCCGGAGAGCGGCGCGTGGACGACCTGCCTGGCACGCGCCGCGACGGCGGGCTACCTCGGTGCGGGGACGGGCGGCGGGGAGCAGGACGGTGTGGAGCGGGACGGTGTGGAGCGGGAGGGGCTCACGCTGGAGGACTACTTCCTCGAGCCCCGGGACGCCGCGGACCGTGCCGTCGAATGGGCCGCCGAGGCCGGCCACACCGTGTCCGCCGAGGCGCTGGTCGAGGTCCTGACCGCCGAGCCCGGCCCCGGGACCGTGGCTGAAAACCTCTTCTTCCGCTTACTCGACCGGCTCGGAGTGGTGCCTCTGTGACACTCCCGGGCCGTCGCACGCAGTAAGGGGAAATGCGGCCTCCGCCCCGTGAGGTCCGTGAAAGTGGCCTTGTCAGGGGCCTGCGAAGACCCGCTGAGGGAGACGTGGATGAGTCTGGTGGAACTGATCGCGCAGGCGGACGAGCGCGGGCTGTCCGTGAGCGGGCTGGCTTGTTTGGATCGGTGCGTACCGCTGCTGGGCGGCGACGACGAGACGCTGCGCCCCCTGTGGGCGAGCCTCGCCGAGGACGCCGCCGCCGACGACTGGACGCAGCGGCTGGAGCAGACGCGGGGCAAGCTCGACGGGGCCGCCGACGGTGACGCCGTGGCGCTCGCGCACCGGATGCTCACCACCGCCCCCGCCGAGCGCTCCGCCCCCGCACTGCGGGAGTGGGCCCACGCCTGCTCCGTCGCCGCGCTGCGGATCCACCGGATCCTGGACGGCGCAGATCCCGCCGAGGACGCCACGGACACGGTCGACGCACCCCGCGAAGGCCGTACGGAGGGCATGTCGCCGCTCGTCGCCGCCGAGCTGCGCCGCCAGATCACGGTCCTGGAGGTCCTGGCCGGCCACGGCCCGGCCGGACTGCGCCGCGCGCTCGAGGTGTCGACGGAGGGCCGCCGCGTACTGGTCGCCGCACTGTCCCGCCGGAGCCGCAGAGACGGCTGACCGCCGGGTACCGGCGACCGGCAGGCATCGGCGACCGGCAGGGACGGTCGTTCCGGGTCAGGGCAGGAGCCACTTCACCACGGCCTCCTGCTGCCGTGCCGTGCGCGTGTAGAACGTGGTCAGGTCGCGGTGGGCCGCCGCGAAGGCGTCGCGTGCCTGCGGCTCCACGTCCGGGCCGCCGTAGCGCGGAAGGATCCGGTCACGGGCCCGTCGCCACAGCGTGTCGAAGTCGGCGGTCTTCAGGAAGTCGGCCACCCGGCCGGCCTGGGCCGAGGTCAGCAGCAGGAAGGGCGGCCGGTCCGGGCCGGGCGGGGTGACCGGGCGGCCGCCGAGGACCACGTGGGCCGACGGACCGTCCGGGGTGTGCCGCGGGGCCGCACCGGTGTAGAGGAACTCCTGGTCGAGATACCCCTTGTCCAGGATCTCCTCGCGATGCCGGCCGATGCGTTCGCGCACGGCCTCCCAGTCGTCCTCGAACAGCCGCAGCAGCCAGGCGGGGCTGTTGCGCAGGGCCGGGGGCGGTACGGCGCGTAGATGGAAGTACGTACTCATCGAAGACAGGAGCGCAGCAGGCCCCCGATCCGTCACTCCCGTGTCGACGACCCCGCTCGAACGAGCACGTTCTGTGAGCACGGTGCGGTGGCCCTGGGGCGGTTCCGCGCCGGTTGCGGGACGGGGCGGAACCGCGGTGACGAATCCGTCGGCCCGAGCGCTCTACTGAGTGTGACGACTGCGACGACTGTGACGACACAGCAGGAGACCAGGCCTTCGGCCGCGACCAAGCCCGCGCGGTGGGCGGCGGACATCGTGACGGCGATGCGCGAAGGGGCACGGCTGCGACTCGACTACTCGGTACGCAGTCTGTGGAGCGTCGACCGCACGATCGAGGGCATACGCCAAGAGGCGGCCCCGTACGCCGCAGTGGAGACGGTGCTGCGCGGATTCGGTGCCTATGCCGGTGAGGTGATCGTGCGTCAGACCGGCGGAGAGTGGTGGGCCTCGGGCGGCGACCACTGGGTCCGCACCCCCGACGGCCGCTTCTGGGACCCCGTGGACGAGGCCCGCCGCTGCTACACGGGTGACGGATCACTGCGCCTGCTGTGCCGGGACGCCTCGCGGACGTGACGCGCGGCGCCGCGCACGCACCACGGCCGGGGTTCCGCGTCCCGCACGGGACTCCGGCCGTGGCGCGTGCGCGGATACGGCGCCAGGCCGGTCCGTGGACCCTCGGCCCCTCGCGACTGGAGGGCCGTACGGGGTGGTCGACGAGCTGTGACACTTTCGTGGCGCCGAACGCTGATGACCGTGGGGCGGGCCACGACCCGATGTGCCGCACCAAGCGGTCGCCCCACGAACTCGGTACGGACGAGGACGGTTCTTGGGCAAGGGAGGGGAACCCCGCCGCGCGAAGGCGCACGACGGGGAGCTGGGCGCGGCTGTCGCGCGGGCCCAGGACGGGGACGAGGCCGCCTTCGCCGTGGCCTACCGGCTCGTCCAGCCCGGACTGCTCGGGTATGTGCGCGGGCTGGTCGGTGACGACGCCGAGGACGTGACGTCGGACGCCTGGCTGGAGATAGCCCGCGACCTGGGCAGGTTCAAGGGCGACGGAGCGGGGTTCCGGGGCTGGACGGCGACCATCGCCCGGCACCGGGCGCTGGACCACCTGCGCCGGCAACGGGTGCGGCCCCGCCCATCGACGCTGGAACAGGACGTGCTGGACCTCCCCGGCCGCCAGAGCACGTACGAGATGGCGCTGGAGGCCATTTCCACGGAGCACGCCCTGGCGCTGGTCGCGGGACTGCCCCGGGACCAGGCCGAGGCCGTACTGCTGCGGGTGGTCGTGGGCCTTGACGGCCCCGCCGCCGCCCGCGTCCTCGGAAAGCGTCCGGGCGCGGTACGGACGGCCGCGTACCGGGGTCTGAAACGCCTGGCCGCGCAACTGGGTGTCGAAAGTGTGACGGATGAAGCTTCCCGGACGCTGGGTGAGTCGAAGTGACCCGCGACCGGGACGGCGCGTGACGACGGACGGGGGCGACGCCCCGCTCGGACCGGTCGGCCCCGGAGACCCGCGGCCTCAGGCCCGCAGGGCGTTCTGAACAGGCCGGACGCGCGGAACGTATGCGTCGGTCGGGCCGCACCGCCCGAGCGAGCGGGGCGCGCGGGCCGTGTGGACCGGCCGTGCCGGGCGGGGCCGGGAGTGAACCGAGTGGATCGAGCAGGGACGGAAACGGACATGGGTGAGCGGAGGAGCGACGGCGCGCCGTCCGGCCGTCGGCGTGGGCACCCCGAGGGCGCGTCACAGGGCCATCGCCCGGCCGGACGGGGCCGCCCCGGCTCCGGTCCGCACGATGTCCGTGGCACCGCGGGCCTCGAGGTGCTGCTCGTCCGGGCGCTGGTCCGGGACGGTGTCGACGACGGGGCCGAGCAGCGGGCCGTGGCCGCGTTCCGGGAGGCGCGGGAGACGGGCGCGCATCGCACCGGCGCCCTCACCCGGGGCCGGGACGACTGGCGGCCGCGGGGGCGGCGCCCCGGCCGCTTCTCGGTGAAGGCCACCCTCTCCGTCCTGATCGCCGGTCTCGGCCTGGGCGGGGTCGCCGTCGCCGGGATCGGCGCGGCCGGCTCGGCGGTGGACGGGCCCGGGGAGGGCGGGAGCCGGGGCCGTACCTCGGCTCCGGCCGGCACCTCGGCTCCGCCCAGCGCCTCGGCGTCCGGGGGTCCGTCCGCCGACCGGTCCGCCGGCGCCGGTGCGGACTCCCGGCCCGGTTCCGACTCCGCAGCGCCGGAGCGCCCCACCCGGGCCCGGGACGTCGAGGCCCACTGTCGGGCGTACGAGCGGGTCGAAGGGCGCGGCAAGGCGCTGGAATCGGTCGCCTGGCAGCGGCTCATCGAGGCGGCGGGCGGCGCGGCGAACGTCGACGCGTACTGCGCCGCGCAGTTGCGGCCGACGACGGGTGAGGCGAAACCCGGCGGCACCGGTGCGCCGGCCGACAGGACCGGTGGCGCGGGCGGGGCGGCCGGGAACAGCTCCTCCGGCACCGGTGCTTCGGGCAACGGCATGAGCGACGGCGCAGGCGGCAACGCGAGCAACGGCGCAGGCAACAAGGCGAGCAACGGCGCAGGCAACAAGGCGAGCAACGGTGCGAGCGACAGTCAGGGCAAGCCTGCTCAGCCGGGTGGCGGGAAGAATCCGTAATCCCGTCCCGTCAGCCGCCAAGGCAACGGCCGAGGCCGCCACCCCCCACAGGAGAGGCCCCGGCCGTCGCGCGGCACGGGCCGCGCGGCGGCCCGTAACTCCTACAGCGCCATGCGTGCGTTTTCTGTCACACCGGCCGGTCACAGGTCTGTTGAACCATGCACGTGAACCATGCACGAAAATCACCAACAAGCGTCGCCGGGCATGGACGGGGAGAGGTTTCAGGTCGTAACGTGCCTTTCGCGCCAGGCCGTGAAGGACAAACGACCACAACCACCACGGACCCCGGGGCAGGTCCTAGAGTCCGTAATCGATCGAGCAACCACGACGGCGAGTACCCGGTCCGCGGAAGCGGTGCCGGCTGAGGCGCAGAAGGGCGCGCGCGGTGTTGGGGGACGACGCGGAGTTGACCGCCGCGGTGGGGGCGGCACAGGACGGGGACGAGACCGCGTTCCGCACTGTGTACCGAGCCGTGCATCCGCGATTGCTGGGATACGTGCGCACACTGGTCGGCGATCTCGACGCGGAGGACGTGACGTCCGAGGCCTGGCTGCAGATCGCCCGGGACCTGCAGCGGTTCAGCGGTGACGCGGACCGGTTCCGCGGCTGGGCCGCCCGGATCGCCCGCAACCGCGCACTCGACCACATACGCATGCGCGGGCGCCGCCCCGCGATCGGCGGCGACGAGACCGAACTGGCCGGGCGGGCCGCGGCGTTCGACACCGCAGACCGGGCCATCGAGGCGATGGCCACCGACGGCGCCCTCGCCCTCATCGCCCGACTGCCGCAGGACCAGGCCGAGGCCGTCGTCCTCCGGGTGGTCGTGGGCCTCGACGCGAAGACCGCGGCCGAGACGTTGGGTAAACGGCCGGGCGCCGTCCGCACGGCCGCGCACCGGGGCCTGAAACGGCTGGCCGAGATGCTCGACGGCGATCCGGAGGCACATCCGGAATCCACCGGGGTGCTCGATGCCCTCCCCCTTCAGAGAGAACCGCGCCGCCCCGCGGTGACGTCCGCGAGTGTGACGCACATGCGAGCGCGGACGCAGAAGGACATGTGATGGCCGACGAGCAGTACAGGTGGCTGAACCGCGAAACCGCGGAGCGACTGCTGAACGGAGAGCCACTCGAAGCTGCCGACCCGGCCACCCGTGACCAGGCAGAACGCCTTGCCCGAACGCTCGGCGCGCTCTCCTCCCCACCCCCGCCCCCCTCGGCCGACGAGGAACTCCCCGGTGAGGCAGCCGCGTTGGCCGCCTTCCGCAAGGCGCGCGAGGAACGCGAGGGACAGCTGCACGTCGACCCGTCCGCCGCGCGCCGGGCCGGAACGCGGGCCGCCGACGCCGGGCTGATCCGTATCGGCGCCCCGCGTGCGGACGGTTCCGGAGCCCGGCGGGGGGCCCGCTGGGCGCGCCCCGTGCGCTACGGGCTGGCGGCCGCGCTGACCGTGGGCATGCTCGGTGGAGCGGCGGTCGTGACTGCGACCGGCGTCCTGCCGGCGTTGTCCACGGGGTCCGCGGGGTCCTCGGGCTCCGACCCCACGGCCTCCGCCACGGCCACCACCACCCCCGAACGTCTCCAGCCGCCCCCGCCACAGGGGGACCCGCGGGGCGGAGACATACCGGAGAGCGACCCGGGCAAGCGGTCCGGGGACGGCGAAGCGGCTGCGGGGCAGGAGGGGGACGAGCCGGGCGCCGACGAGGACGCCGACGAGGACGAGGACGGCGGTACGGCGGAGCGCCCGGGCGACCCGGCGGTCGGTGCCGGTCGCGGGCAGATCGCCTCGGCCTGCCGCGCGCTGCGTGACGGCAGGAAGCTCCAGGACAGCCGCAAGCGAGTCCTGGAGAACGCCGCGGGCGGCCCCTCCCGGGTCGGGCCGTACTGCGAGAACGTCCTGGCCGCCCGGGCCGGGGGAACCGGCTCAGGCGGCGGCACGAGCTCCGGCAACAGCTCCGGTTCCGGCTCCACGGCGCAGAACAACGGCGACTCCGGCACCCGCAACAAGGGCAGGGGCAACGGAAACAACGGAAACAACGGAAACGGCGGAAGCAAGAGCAACAAGGGCAACAACGGCAACCGGGGCGCGGGCAACGGCAACGCCAACAGCGGTGGCAACAACGCCAACGGCGGCAACAACGCCAACGGCGGCAACAACGGCAAGGGTGCCAACAAACCCGGCTGACCTGTGGCTTTGCGGGCTTTGGCCACCTCTTGGCCGCCATGTGTGACGTTTTCGGCCGCCGGGGCGCAGTAATGAGTGAGCCGACTGGTCATCGGCTTCGGCACTGAGCCAGGGTTCCCCCCGTACCTGTGGCTCGTGCCTCTCGGCGCGGGCGGGACACGTTCCCCCGGTCCTGCCCGCGCCCTTCTCACCCCTCCGTGCCCGCGTGGCGCTCACCCGTGGACGACGACCTTGTCGCCGGTGCGCACCTGCCCGTACAACCGGGCGATGGCGGCCTCGTCCCGCACGTTGACGCAGCCGTGCGAGGAACCGGCGTAGCCCCGCGCGGCGAAGTCCGCCGAGAAGTGCACGGCCTGGCCGCCGCTGAAGAACATGGCGTACGGCATCGGCGAGTCGTAGAGCGTCGACCAGTGGTCGCGGGACTTCCAGTAGACCTGGAAGACGCCGTCGCGGGTCGGTGTCGGGTCGGCGCCGAAACGGACGGGCAGCGTCGTCACGGTCCGCCCGTCGATCATCCAGCGCAGGGTGCGGGTGGACTTGCTGATGCACAGCACCCGGCCCGTCCGGCACCGCGCGTCGGGCGCGGCGGCCGGCTGGCCGCCCATCAGGTACAGCTCCCACTTGCCCGGTTCGTGCGTCATACCGAGCAGCCGCTGCCAGGTGACGGTGTCGGTCCTCCCGGTCCGCGGCAGCCCGCGCTTGCCCTGGAACCCCTCGACCGCCTCCCTCGTCCGGCGGTCGTACGTCCCGGTGGGGCCGTCGAACAGCCAGGCCACCTGACGCAGCCGGGCCTGGAGCTCGCGGACGTCACGCCCCGAGTCCCCGGGCGCCCAGAGCACCCGCGCGGGCGGCCGTGGCGGCGCGGCGGTCTCCGCACCGCCGCGGCCGCCTTTTCCTCCGCCGTCGGAACCGGACCCGGAATCCGGGGGCCGGTACGCGGACGGCGTCCCGCTCGGTCTCTCGATGCGTATCGGTGAACGCGGCTTGCCGTCCGCGTCGACGGGCTGCACCGTGCACCCCACGACACCGCCGGTCAGGGCGGCCAGCGCCAGAAGCGCGGCCGCCGCTCTCCCCGTCCCCATGCCCGTACTACGCACGCGGCCCCCCGTCGTCCCACCGGTCGCGGTCGGTCGTCATCCAGGATTCTTCCCTGAGATGTTCCCCGGACGTGACCGCTTCCGAACCACGGGGCATGGTGGTGTGTGACGGGAAGACGGCCGGGGCGGCGTGTGCTGTGTGCGCGGTCCCACCGGCCCTGTGAGCAAGGTCCCAGCGTGCGCCTCTGCACCGGGCCGCACCCGCACGGCTACAGTCCGTCGAGGCGTCGGGTCTTCACTGGCGGGTAACTGACGGGTAACAGGCGAGCGGTCCGAGCAGCACCGCTCAGCGGGAGGCATCACACCATGGCGCGCGAGTCGGGCAGTGCTCGATCCACCGAGAGCGGACTGCCCATCGAACCGGTCTACGGGCCGGAGTCCCTCGAGGGCTGGGACCCGGCCGAGCAACTGGGCGAGCCGGGGAAGTTCCCGTTCACCCGGGGCGTGTACCCGACGATGTACACCGGCCGCCCCTGGACGATGCGCCAGTACGCCGGTTTCGGCACGGCGACCGAGTCCAACG